>CAZCRB010000068.1:0-8598 GCA_964500985.1 uncultured Eubacteriales bacterium | reverse complement strand
GATCCTCGCCCAGCTCGAGCTTCTCCCTGATCGGCAGGGAGACCACGATCGGCCGATAGATGGAGTCGATCTTCTTCTGAAGGCGCTCATCGATGCAGCTCATGAGCCGCTCGTTGACCGCGATGATTCCTGAGTCGTCCTCGTCGATGAGGTCGGCCAAGGCCCGCCGCGCGAGCTCGGGAGACTCGACGATGGCGACGTCGACCCCGGCGAGCCTGAAGCCGTCGGCGGTCTCCGGGTCGGTGAGTACGACGAGCCTATACAAGGATGAGCTCCTCCCTCACGCGCTGTGCGGGCATGCCCACGTCCTTGCCATGGATGATGATGCGAACGTTCGTGACCTCGTTCTGCTTGCCCCACAGGTACGAGATGGCCACCCCGACGCTCTCGGGGTCCCTGATGCCCGAACCGAGCGCGCGGCGCATGAGCAACTCCTCGAGCGCGCGCTCGAAGACCGCGATCGACTGGGCCTCGAGGTATCGGACGGCCACCGCGTCGAGGGCTTCGCCATACGGCGTCGCCTTGAGCGCGTCCAAGACATCGTCGATGTCGGACATGCCGGCAAGTCTCCCGAAGACGTCTTCGCGGATGTGCCGGCCACCCTGGAGGAAGTAGCGCGCGGCGTCGCCGGGCGGGATGTGCTCCTTGATCATGCGAAACACGGTCACGAGGTTCTGGGTGTCGACCTGGGTGCCGAGCACCCGGCGGGCGACCTCGACGCTTGCCCGCTCCCCGACCAGTCGCTCGGCGGCCCAGCGCGCGTACTCGCGATCGAGCGCGAGCTCGAGAACCGCCAGCTGGTTGGTGCGCGCGTACTCCGGATAGGCCTGGCGAAGCGGCCCCGCGAAGACGAGCCGCCACATACCCATGGTGTCGATGATCGCCTTGACGTCGTCGATCTTCGCGAGCGCCTCAAGCTCCGTGGTGGCGAGATACCCCGCCGGGAGGATGCTCTCGTTGACCTCGTCGAACGAGACGTGGTTGTGTGCGCCGCGCAGTATCGCCTTGATGTTGAAGACGTCCCACCGGCCAAGGAGCGTCGAGAGTAGCTCGCGCGCGCCCGGGTCGAGGAAGCTGAGCACCTTGCGATACGCGTCCACCATGTTGTCCTTGAGCGCCTCGTCGACGACGGCCGAGGTGCGGCCCCGAACGAGCTCGTTCTCCAGGTCGGCCGCGTAGCCGCTGTCCATCAGGACCTTGATCGCCGACTGGACGTCCGGCGTCTCGATGAGCCGCTCATAGAACGCGGCGTCGAGCAGGTGCGAGCGCATCCCCCGCAGGCGGGCGCACGCATAGACGGCGTCCGTCTCCGGCGTTCGCTTCGCGGGCGATACGACAGCCGCTCTCATGCGAACAGGGCCTTGGCCACGTCGGTCTGCACGAAGCGACGTGAACGCTCAAGCCGGTCCTCGAGGGTGTTGCGGCGCAGCACGCGTCCGCCGTTGGCCTCGACGACCAGCCCCCCGGCAGACGAGAGGTCGGTCTCTATCGTGGCGACGACACCGGCGCTCGCGAGCGAGCGCTGTGCGCGTGCCGCGTCTTGCGGGTCCACGTGGACGACGACCTCGCCACCGATGCCCTCGAGCGCCTCACGAACAAGGGCATCGAAAAGCACGTCGTACCCGGCGTCGTCGCGCGCACCTGCGAGACGCGCCCTGGCAGCCTCGAACGCCTCGTCGAGCGCGCCTCCGCGGGCGCTCGACACGATCATCTTGGCCTCGAGCCGCGCCGCATTGGTCACCTTGGATGCCTCGGCCTGCGCGACGCGCTCGACCTGCCTCACGTGACCGTCGCGAATGCGCGCGGCCTCGGACTCGGCGTCGGCGATGATCATCGATGCGTGCTCGGCCGCCTCGTTCTTGACCGCGTCGATGTCTGCCTGCGCCTGCTCCTCAAGAGCGTGCAGGATGTCCTCGATAGCCATGCTCGACCCCCCTCAGGGACGCTGCGGACTCTACTCGCCGCCACCTGAGATGAGGATGGCCATGACAAAGCCGAGCAGGACGATGATCTCGGGGAGTGCCGTCAGAACGATGATGAACGCCCGCTCTTCGGGCCGCTCGGCGAGCGTGCCCTGACCGGCGGAACCGATCTTGGCCTGCGCCCAGCCGGCGCCGATCGCAGCGAGTCCCATCGCCAGTGCGGCGGCGAGCGCCTTGCCCATGACGGACAGGCCGTCGCCAACGGTCGCACCCTCCGCAAGCGCTATCGCGGGAAACGCGAGTGTGGCCATGAACACCGTGCCGAACGTGATCCTTGCGAGCCTCTTCCTCGACATCATGCGCCCTTCTCCCCTCCGGTCTTATGGAACGGTTCGTACTCTTTGCCGCCAGACTCGTAGAACTTGCCGAAGAACTCGACGAAGTTGAGTCGCACTGCATGGATGTTGGGGCTGAACGCCGCGATCACGAAGTTCAGCGCCTGAAGCGGGATGGCGATGATGATCCCGAGAACGACGCTGCCCATGGAGGCCGCGATGCCGTTGACGGCGTCGGCGAAGATCGCGCCCGCCAGCCCGACGGCCATGATTCGCAGGTAGCTTGCGATGTGGCCGAGCGCAGACACCGACTCGATCGCGCCGAGGATCTTGCCGCCGCGGATCGCGTAGATCATGCCGACGAACAGCAGCAGCCCTCCGGCGGCCTGGACCCACAGCGCCGCGTTCGCGAGGACGGCGGCGTAGACGACGCCGAGGATCAGCATGATGAAGCCGACGATGAAGGCGAGCATGCCGCCCTTCTCGTAGACGTGGGACTTGTGCTTGGTCCGGATGCCGTTGTACACGCCGAGCGCCAGCCCCAGGAGCACCTGGATGATGCCGACCCCCAGCGCGATGAACATGAAGACCGTGACCATCTCAACCCGGTTGAACGGCAGTAGCTGGGTGGCATCCGGCGGCACCGGCGTACCCACCATCACCTGCCCGTTAAGCATGTAGATCGGCTGGATCAGATTGAGATGCTCGTAGCTGAGCAGGTTGCCGAAGAACTCCCCGTAGATGAATCCGAACACGATCACCATCGTCGCGGCCGGCCCGAGGATCGAGGTGGCGAGCTGGACGCCGTCGTTGTCCTTGAAGCGCAGGCGCATCCAGATGACCGTGGCGAGCATGATGAGCCCGTAGCCGATGTCGCCGACGATCATCCCGAAGAACAGCGGATAGAAGATCGCGAGCATCCAAGTGGGATCGTAGGTGCCGTACTGCGGCGTGCCCATGAAGCCGAGCAGGTAGTGATACGGCTGCGCCCAGGACGGGTTGTCGAGCGACACGGGGGCCTCGTCGTACTCCGCCTCACTGATCTCGACCTGCGTGACGATGATCTCGTCGCCGAACTTGTCCTTCACCAGCGCCTGCAACTCGGCCACGTCCGCGACCGGAATCCACCCCTCGACGACGAAGGCGTACTCCGTGCGGCCGAACTTCGGGATCGAGACGATCTCGTCGATCCGGTCGACGAGCACGTCGCGCGCGGTCGCGAGCTTGACATACCAGCGCCGCGACATCTGGGCCAGCTCGTCGCGGATCTTGTCGAGCTCGCCGGGCAGCTCGGCCCGGCGCTGATGGATCTCCTCGTAGGCCTGGTCCAGCGGGATGTCCTGGAAGTCCTGCGGCAGGCGGATCTGGTTGACGTTCTCCATCGACAGGAACTTGTGCACCGGCTCGGCGTACTGCCGCCCGTAGACGACGATCGCCGCCGTGGTCTCCTCGTCGATGTCCGTGGAGATGATCTCGCACTGCGCGTTGGTGACCTTGGTCAGCTCGGACTGCAGATGCTCGAGCCCGGCCTTGTAGCGACGCTCGATCAGCAGCGCGACACTGTCGAACGAACCGGTGACGACGATCTGCTTCGCCAGCGGCTGGATCTTGGACAGGATGGGCTCGTAGCGGGCGAGCAGCGCGAGCTCGGACTCGACGGAGGTGTGCAGCGCGGCGAGGTCCGCCGTCTTGTCCTCGACCTCGTCGATCATCGCGGCCACATGCGCGGCCAGCTCGTCAGGAGTCAGCGTCCAGAGCCGATCGTACTCGACCGTTCGGGCTGCGGCGTCCATGCCTCCCGCTGGCTCGTTGAGCGTCTTGAGGATGGCTCGCACACGGATCAGCATCTCGTCGAGCTCGTCGTAGGCGCGCACCTCTTCGCCCTGGATCTCCATGCGATCCAACGGCACCTGCCCCGACTGGATCTTCTTGCTGAGATCCTCGATGTGCAACTTGCCCTGCTCGTGCAAGAGACTCACCAGGTCGAGGAACTCGCTCTTCGGCCCGATGATCTCTATCTTCGCCATGGGAACCAGCACTCGGACCACCCTCCCGCAGTCTAGTCAGCGCCCGTCGCAGATCGCCTAGACCGTCATCACGGCCTCCGTGACGATGTTCACGGCCTCGGCCTGGTGGGTGGCCACACGCTCGCGGATCGCATCCGCCTCGGCGTTCGCCGCGGCGACCAGGGCGTCGGCTTCTCCACGAGCGCGTGCCAGCGTGGATTCGGCATCGCCGCGCGCACCCGAGCCCCCCTCGGTCTCGGCCGCAGCGACGATCTCCGCAGCCTTCTTGCGCGCGGCCGAGAGCGTCTCGTCCGCCTCGCGTTTGGCCGCAAGCATCCTTCCGGAGATCTCGAGTTCCTTCTCGCGGATCTTGTGCAGCGGCGAGTTGTTGTCGCTCGAGATCGTCTCTTGGTGGAGCTTGATCTCCTCGACCACGTTCTCAGAAGACATTGCCACCCCCGTTGAGCACACAGGTATCCGGGCGAACTCCGCCCTCTGTAGGGGGGTTTCGCCATCGGGGGTTCGGCTCCTGCTGCGGGATTGGCCGGTATCGACGGGCGGCAGGATCGGTTGAGGGCTACCTAGCGGTAGATGCGCTCCAAGCGCATACCCAGAGAGCAGGCCATCTCGTAGTTGATGGTGCCGGCGAGGTCGGCCACCTCGTCCATGGCTATCCGCTCTGCGCCCTGCTCTCCCACCAAGACGAACTCGTCGCCCCGGGCGGCATCGATCCCGCGGGGGACCTCGACCATGAACTGATCCATGCAGATGCGCCCGACTTGCTGGAGCCGTTCGCCTGAGCCCAGCACGCTCATCCGGTTGGAGAGCGCGCGGTGGACGCCGTCCGCGTATCCGAGCGGCAGCGTCGCGATCCGGGTCGGAGCGCCGGCATGCCAGGTCAGGCCGTAGCTCACGCCCTCACCCATGCCGATCCGCTTCACGATCGTCGCGCGCGCCTTGACCGACATCGCGGGGATCAGCTTGATCTCCGTGTACGTGCTCTTGTCGGGATGCAGGCCGTACAGGGCGATGCCGCAGCGCACCATGTCGAAGTGCGCCTCGGGGTACAGGATCGTGCCGGCGCTGTTCGCCGCGTGCACGATGCCGGGATCGACGCCCTCCGTGCGCATCGCCGCAAGGGCATCGTTGAACCGCTGAAGCTGGCGGGTCATCTCCCAGTCACCCGGCACGTCCGCTGTCGCGAAGTGCGTGAACGTCCCCTCGAGCCGCAGACCCGGGAACTCCTTGAGCGCCGCGGCGAACGCCGGCGCCTCCTCGGCCCGGACACCGATGCGGTTCATGCCGGTGTCGACCTTCAGGTGATAGACCGCCTCCATACCGCGCGCGGCCGCGAACCGGGCGAGCGCGCCGGCGAACTCGCGCGACATCAGGGTCGGGACGATCCCGTGCTCGATGAGAGTCTCGACGGTGTCGACCGGCGGTTCCGAGAGCACCTGGACGGGGGCTGTGATGCCCGCCCGCCGCAACTCGATGGCCTCGTCGACCGTGGCCACGCCCAGGTTGGTCGCACCCGCCGCCAGCGCCGCGCGCGCGACGGGCACGGCGCCGTGGCCATAGCCGTCGGCCTTCACGACGGCCATGAAGCGCGTGCCGGCGCTCGTGAGCGCCTTGAGCGTGCGGACATTGGCGGCGATCGCCGCGAGGTCGATCTCGGCCCAGGCCCAGCGGCGTTGCGTCATCTAGCCAATACCTCCGGCGATCGCTCTGACGATGTCGTGCTTGCTGACGATGCCCACCAGCTCCGCGCCCTCCATGACCGGCAGCCGTGAGATCGACCGGTCGGAGAGCAACGTGGCGACGTCCTCGAGAGGCGCGGTCGCCTGCACCGTGACCGGAGACGAGGTCATGACGTCGCGCACCGTGGCCGACACCGCCTTCTTCAGCTCGTACTCGAAGCGCGTGACGGCCGGCGGGTACATGATCATCCCGCCGAGAAGGTCGATGTAGGTCGGGTATTCGAGCTTCACGTCCTGCATTATCAGGTCGCCCTCGGTGACCAGCCCGATGAGGTGCCCATCCTCCACCACGGGAAGGGCGCCGACGTCTTGCTCGGCCATGAGCCGGGCCGCGTCGGTGACACTGGCGTCGGGTCCGATCGTGAGGAGTTCGCTTGTCATGATGTCACGCGCGGTCAGCCCCGCCATGATCCTCACCCCTTAGAAGATGCCTGAGCCCGGCGCTACCACGCCTCGAGCAGCTCTCCGTACGCGACCGGGAGGTACTCGACGACGTCTTCGGCCGTCACGCTCACCGGCGTGAGGTCGGCAGAGGCCGCCTCGCCGGCTCGTCCGTGCACGTAGGCGCCGAGCGCTCCTGCCTCGAACGGCGACAGCCCTTGGGCGAGAAGCGCACCGATCACGCCGGCGAGCACGTCACCCGTTCCCGCAGTGGCCAGCGCGGGCGTGCCCGACGTGTTGATCACCTGCCGACCCGCCCCGCTGACGACGGTTCCCGCGCCCTTGAGCACCACCGAGACGTTGGAGGACGCCAACTTCGCAGACGAGGATACCCTATCGGCCTGAACGCCCGCGGCGGTCATGCCCACGAGCCGGGCGAGCTCGCCGGGATGCGGCGTGAGAACCGTGGGCGCATGGCGCCGATGCAGCAGATCGGTCGCATCGACGAGTGCGTTGAGCGCGTCCGCGTCCACGACCAGCGGGCGATCGAGCCGTGCAACAAGAGCCCGGGCGGTCGCCACCGCCCCGTCGGCGAGCGTGAGTCCGGGACCGAGCACGACGGCGTCGTAGTCGGGCGCGAGATCGAGAACCGCATCGGCGGCGCCCGAAGCGAACGCGCGCGTCCTGCCGGCGGGCAGGCCGATGACCGGGGCGGCCAGCAGGTGACCCTGAGCGACGGCCACCATCGGCTCGGGCACCGCGAGCGTCACGTAGCCGGCACCGGAGCGCATCGCCCCCCGGGCGGCGAGGACCGCGGCACCCGGGAACCTGCCGGAGCCCGCCACGACCAACACGCGACCGCGGTCGTTCTTGTGGGCATCGATCGCCGGTAGCGGAACGAGCGTCCCGTACTCGCGCGGCGTCCAGACCTCGGGCGCTTGGGCCACGTCGGCGAGCGCCGAGTCGATGCCGATATCGGCGACGACGACCTCACCGGCGCACCCGGCGCCCGGATACAGAACCAGTCCGGCCTTGGGAGCGGTGAACGTCACCGTGCAGTCGGCCTGTATCGCCGAGTCCGCCCGCGCACCGGTGTCTGCATCCACGCCGGTCGGTACGTCGACCGCGACGACGTAGGCGGGGCAGGCATTGACCGCGGCGCACAGCGTGTCGAAGGGCGCGCGCAGCGGCAGGGCGGAGCCCGTTCCGAGCAAGGCGTCGACCACCACCGCGGCCTCGCTCAGCGCGTCGTGGGCCTGTGCCGGGTCGGCCACGCTCCACGCCACGCCGGCCGCGATTGCCGCGCGGGCCTCGTGGCCCGCAAGCTCGCCAAGCTCGTCGGGAGCACGAACAGCGAGCACCAGTACTGCTCGCCCAGTCACCTGCAGTTCGCGGGCGGCGACCCAGCCGTCGCCGCCGTTGTTGCCCGGCCCGCACAACACGACGACGTCACCGACAGGCACCCGCGAACGGACCTCGTCGGCAACCGCCCGGCCCGCGGCCTTCATGAGCGAAGCGAGCGAAACCCCTTGGGTCGCGACCGCCGACTCCTCGACGACGCGTGACTGCTCAGCGCTGAGGGCTCGAAACACCTCGACCTCCCGGGAAAAGCAGGCGGGCGACCCGTAGCGAGCCGCCCGCACCGTTACTCGTCTGTACCCGCCAGGCGGTACTCGGGGACCACTCCCGGCTCGCCCTCCGACGGATCCCCGTCGGGTACCGCGACATCGGAGACCACCGCCTCGGCCAACGTCACCTCGGCCGCGAGCTCCGTCTCCTCGCGTGGCTGCTCGACCGCGCCGGCCTCGGACCCCAAGTCGTCGAGCATCGCCTTGGCCTCCTTGAACCGAGCGGCGAGCTCCGCCTTTGGGTCGGGCTTCTCGTCTTTGCGGGGACGCGCCTCTTGCGTGACCGCGACCGCCGAGGCCACAGCCGTCGAATGCGTGAACGACAACGAGAGGTGCATCTCCACGACGCCCAGCTCCGCCGCGCGCTCGGCAGCGACGCCGGTCAGCCGGGGAACCGGCCGCCCGCTCGCCTCGCGGACCACCTCGACATCGCGGAACCGCACACCCTTGAACCCGGTGCCCAACGCCTTGAGCACGGCCTCCTTGGCCGCGAACCGCAGCGCGTAGTGCACCTCGGGGCGGCTACGGTGCTCGCAGTACCAACGCTCCTCCTCGGAGAAGATGCGCTC
>CAZCRB010000067.1:4555-8610 GCA_964500985.1 uncultured Eubacteriales bacterium | reverse complement strand
ACTTCGTGCGCGTGCTCGAGGTCGGCAACTTCTCCAAGGAGCTGTGCGGCGGCACGCACGTCGGCCACACGAGCGAGATCGGGCTGCTCAAGATCGTCTCGGAGTCGAGCGTGGGTGCCAACCTGCGCCGCATCGAGGCCGTGACGAGCTTTGACGCCTACGAGCTGACCAAGACCGAGGAGCGCGAGCTGACCGAGGCCGCCACGGCGATGAAGGTCCCCGCGCGCGATGTCGCCGAGAAGGCCGCCGCGCTGGTCAAGAAGGTCAAGGAGCTCGAGGCGGGTTCCCAGCGCTTCAAAGACGCGGTCTCCGACGACTTCATCAACCGCGCGCTGACCGCCGGCGTCGACGTGGCCGGATACCGGCTCGTCGTCTCCGACGTGCCCGAAGCAAGGGCGGCCGGCATGCGCGGCGTGTGGGACATCCTGCGCGCGCGTGGCACCGATGCCGTCGTGCTCATCGCGGCCGACGCGGAGACCGGTAAGCCGATCTTCTTGGCCGCGGGCTCCGACAAGGCCGTCGCTGCGGGCTTCGACGCGGGTGCCGTCGTGCGCACCATCGCACCGCTGCTCGGCGGGCGTGGAGGCGGCAAGCCGGCCATGGCGCAAGGCGGCGGCGAGGACGCGGCGCGCATCGACGATGCGCTCGCCGCCGCTCGCGAGGCGCTCGGTGCGAACTAGGCGAACCGCGTGCGCGTGATGGCGCTCGACATCGGCGAGAAACGCATCGGGGTCGCCGTGTCCGATGCCGCTGCTCGTGTGGCGACGCCGCTCGCCGTCATCGACACGTCGGCCGCTTTGGCCGACGGTCGCGAGCTGGTGCGCATCGTCGCGGACTACGAGGTCGAGTTGGCCGTCATCGGCCTGCCGCTCTCGCTCGACGGGACGGAGGGGCCGCAGGCACGACGGACGCGGTCGCTTGCGGCCAAGCTGGCACGCTACCTGCCTGTCCCGGTCGAGTTCGCGGACGAGCGTTTGTCGTCGGTGGAGGCCGAGCGCAGGATGGCCGAGGCCGGCGCGAGCTCCCGCGACCGGCGCGGCTCGGTCGACATGGTCGCCGCCGCCGTGATCCTGCAGTCCTATCTCGACGCTCGTACGCACGACGATCAGATGGCCGGAGGCGACTAGATGGCTCGTCGAGGCGGCGTCGCCGCCCGCAGACGACGGACGGCCCTTGGGTGTGGCGCGGCGGTGCTCATGCTGCTGGCGGCGCTCACGTGCGCGTTCGGGTGGCTCGTCTTCGGTGCGAGCGGCTCGTCGCGCGACGCCGGCACCCCCGTGCAGGTCGAGGTCGCGCCGGGCGCGACGACGCGTGCGGTCGCCGAGCTGCTCGCCTCCAACGGTGTCGTACGCAACGCCAACATGTTCCGGCTCAAAGCGCGCCTCGCCGGTGCCGATGGCAAGCTCAAACCCGGTGTCTACGACCTGTCCACCGGCATGCCCGACTCGGTCGTCATCGACCGTCTCGAGGAGGGGCCGCCGATCTCGTACGTGACGGTGACCATCCCGGAGGGCTTCACGGTCGACCAGATCGCCGCGCGCCTCGAGAAGCAGGCGGGTGTGCCCGCCGACGAGTTCCTCGCACTGGCCAAGGGCGGCGCGGCGCAGTTCGCCGGCGACCACCCGTACCTCGAGGACGTCTACAAGGGCTCGCTGGAGGGTTACCTGTTCCCCAAGACCTACCGCCTCCGCGAGGGCACCAGCGCCGCGCAGGCCATCGAGGTCATGCTCGACCAGTTCGACGAGGAGATCGCGCGCGTCGACACCACGGGCGCCGAGGCGCGGGGGCTCGACCTCGCACAGCTCGTCACGATCGCGTCGATCATCGAGCGCGAGACCAGGGTCGACTCCGAGAGGCCCTTGGTCTCCTCGGTGATCGAGAACCGGCTCGCCAAGAACATGAACCTTGAGATCGACGCGACCATCGAGTACGTGTTGCCGGGCAACAGGTTCCGGCTCTCGTACCGTGACACGAGGATCGACAGCCCGTACAACACGTACCGCTACACGGGTATCCCGCCCGGACCGATAGCGAATCCCGGCCTCAAATCGCTGAAGGCCGCCGCGGCTCCGGCCGATACCGACTACATCTACTACGTGCTGACCAGTAAGGATGGCACGCACACGTTCACGGACAACAAGGCGGACTTTCTCGTGGCCAAGCGAAAGTCCAAGGAGGTATTCGGCAAGTGACGGACGCAACGGACAACGCGGGCGGCGCGCCGGTCATCCTGATCGAGCACGCGCGCAAGGCGTACGGCAAAGCGGCCATCGGCAGGCCCGAGGCGGTCGTGGACGTGTCGCTCGAGGTGAGTCCGGGGACCATTCACGGGCTTCTCGGCCCCAACGGCGCGGGCAAGACGACCACGCTCAAGATGCTGCTCGGGCTCGTCAGGCCGAGCGGCGGACGCTTCGAGATCCTCGGGGTGGATGCGCACGCGCCGCACGCGCGGCTCAAGCTCGGGTTCCTGTCCGAGCAGCCATACTTTCCCACGCACCTGACCGTCGCCGAGGCCATGGCCCTCTACGGCCGGCTCTCGGGACTCAAGCGCCCGGCGATCGAGGCCCAGGTCCCGGAGCTTCTTGCGAAGGTGGGCTTGGAGGGCCGGGAGCACGCCACGCTCAACAAGTTCAGCCGCGGGATGCTCCAGCGCTTTGGGCTCGCCCAGGCGCTTCTCGGCTCACCGGAGGTCATCGTGCTCGATGAGCCCGCCTCGGGGCTCGACCCCGTGGGCCAGCGCGACGTGCGCCGGCTCATGCTCGAGCTGCGCGAGCGCGGCACCACGATCCTTCTGTCGTCGCACCAGCTCTCGGAGGTCGAGGCGGTGTGTGACGAGGTCACGATCCTGAACCGCGGGACGGTCGCGGCACGCGGTCACATCGACGAGCTGCTCAACGTGGCGGGCGAGACGTCGGTGGCCGCGCGCGGCGAGGGCGACCTGCCGCCGGCGGTCGCTTCCGTGGCCCGCGACGTCGCGCTGACCGGCGGGTTGTCGCTGTTCTCGGTCGCAGACGCCGACGTGCGCGGTGTCGTCGATGCGCTCGACGACGCGGGCTGGCGCATCGCGAGCATCACGCCCAAGCGCGACAGCCTCGAAGACTACTTCGCGCACCTGCTCGAAGGCCCGACCGCAGCGGACACCGCGTCGCTGGCCGAGGGGAGGGGCGTGTAGATGGATCGCATGCTCGCCATCGCATCGGCGGTCGTCCGTGACGCCGTCCGCCGCAAGGTCGTCTGGGTCGTCGTGCTCTTCGCGGCC
Source organism: uncultured Eubacteriales bacterium (assembly GCA_964500985.1). Lineage (GTDB taxonomy): Bacteria > Actinomycetota > Coriobacteriia > Anaerosomatales > PHET01 > CAZCRB01. Next base: position 5,351 of record CAZCRB010000067.1, on the reverse strand, counting down.
CTGCTCTCGTTCGTCGCGCCGAGCTTGCCCAGCTACGGTCTCGGCGTCGTCAGCGCCATCTACCGCGAGGTCGCCATCTCGCTGATGTTCGCGGCCGCTCTCGTCGTCGTGCTCTCGCTCTCGGCGCTGCGCATCCCGGCGGAGGTGGAGCGGCGCACCGTCTTCAGCGTGCTCGGGCGCGACGTGCGCCGCTGGCAGTACGTGGTCGGGACGTGGCTCGGGATCTTCCTGGTCACCGGCATCGCCATCCTCGCGTTCACGGCCGTCAGCATCGCCGTTGGCGGGGTCGTGTATCGCGAGTTCATGTGGCGCCTCGCGCAGGCATCGCTGGCCGTCTGGCTCGAGATGGGGGCGGTGTCGGCGCTCACGATCATGCTGTCCACGGTCCTCGGGCCGGTGACCTCCATCGTCGGCGCCATCGCGTTCATCTTCGCCGGCCACTCGGTTTCCACGCTCGTGACGGGAGGAGCCGAGGGCGGCTCCGCTCCGGCGTGGGTGCCAAGCCTCGAGTTGTTCAACGTCATCAACCCGGTGGCGCACGGGGCCGGGTACAGCGCCGTCTACGCGCTGTCGATGCTCGGCGTGTTCGCCTGTTGGGTCGCCGTGTTCCTGTTCGGCGGCTCGTGGCTGTTCGAGCGGAGAGACCTGTGAACACGAGCAGCCCGCTCGTCCGCATCGGTGTCGTCGTCGCGTTGCTCGCGGCCATCGTCGGCTTCCAGCTCGCCGGGTTCGCGGCCGCGTCGCCCGACGAGGGCGCCGGCACGGGTCGCGTGCTGGGACGCACGGCGTTCGCGTA
>CAZCRB010000067.1:0-4455 GCA_964500985.1 uncultured Eubacteriales bacterium | reverse complement strand
GCCGCCGACCTCGACCTGCCGGTGGTCGGCAAGTCGATCAAGCCCGTGCCGTTCGGCTTCTTCAAGGCCCTGTCGCTTCTCGGGTCCTCCCGCATGCGCGCCGCGGTGGTCGGCGACCAGATGTTCACGGACGTGCTGGGCGGGCGAATGATCGGCGCGGTGACCGTCATGGTCACCCCGCTGTCGACGAGCGATCTGCCGCATACGGTGGCGCTTCGTGCGCTGGAGCGGCGCGTTCTGGCGGGCAGGCAGCCGCTACCCTAGACTCATACCGGTACCTCTACTCGAGACGGGCGTCCAGGCAGTGATCAACATCAGCGGCACCACAAGGCTTGCCGGCGTCATCGGCAACCCGCTCGCACATTCGCTGTCGCCGGCCATGCACAACGCGGTCTACGAGTCGCTCGGTCTCGACTGGGCGTACCTGCCCCTGCGGATCGATGACGAGATGGGCCTGCGACGCTTTGTCGCCGCCCTGCCTTCCATGAATTTCGTCGGGGTAAACGTCACGATGCCGTACAAGCAGGCCGTGATGGAGCTGTGCGACGAGGTCGCCATGGCCGCCAAGATGGCGGGCGCGGTGAACTGCGTGCACTGTGTCGAGGGCCGTCTCGTGGGCTACAACACCGACGGTCGCGGTCTGCTCGAGGCTCTTCAGCTCGAGGCGGGTTTCGCCGTCGAAGGCAAGAACGTCGTGGTGCTCGGGGCCGGTGGTGCGGCCGGTGGTGCGCTTGTCGCGCTCATACTTGCCAAGGCGGCCGCCGTGACGGTGGTCAACCGCAACCTCGATCGTGCCGATGAACTCATGGAGCGTATGGGTTCGAACATCGCGTCGGTGCGTACGAGCATGGTCACGTACGCGGAAGCGGAAGGCGCCGTCGCCGCGGCCGATCTGGTGGTCAATGCGACGTCGCTCGGGATGCATGCGGACGACGGGGCCCCGGTTCCGGCCGAGTGGCTGCGTCCCGGGCAGGTCGTCTACGACATGGTCTACGGCACCGCGCAGCCCACAGCGCTCGTCCGACAGGCGAGTGCCGTCGGTGCCCGCGCCTTCGACGGGCTTGGCATGCTGGTGTGTCAGGGGGCGACCGCGGTGGATATCTGGAACGACAGCAAGCAGACGCGTGCCCCGCGTGACGTCATGCGGGCGGCGGCACTCGCCGCGCTGCAGGCACGGGGCCGGGAGGTCACTGAAGGATGACGAGCGCCACCACGCAGCGGCTCGGCCGCATGCTCGTCAATGCCGGCGTGATAGACGCCGCACAGCTCGCGGGCGCCCTTGACCAGGCGCATGACCGCTCGTTGCCCGCGGTGCTCGAGGAGCTCGGTTACGCGACGGAGACCAAGGTGGCTCAGACCGTCGCCGAGCAGATGGGCCTGGCCTTCATCGACATCGGCTCCTACGACATCGACCCCAATGCGGCGATGTTGGTCAACGCCGACGTCATGCGCAAGTACTGCGTGCTGCCCATCCGCATCGAGGACGACGCGCTCGTGGTCGCCATGTCGGATCCGGCGAACATCTTCGCCATCGACGACCTGCGCATCGTCACGCGCCGTGACATCAAGCCGATTGTCGCGGTCGAGAGCGAGCTGCTCGCCTCGATCGAGCGGTTCAACACCAACCAGACCAACGTCGACGACATGCTCGGCGAGGTCGCCGATTCGATGGCCAACGTCGAGGTCACCGAGAGCGAAGACGATGCGGGCGAGAACTCCGCGGTCGCCAAGCTCATGAACCAGATCATCACCGACGCGATCCGGCAAGGGGCCGGCGACGTCTACATCGAACCGTACGAGACCGAGATGCGGGTCCGCTACCGCATCGACGGTGTGTGCAAAGAGATGATGTCGGCACCCAAGAGCCTGCACCGCCAGCTGATCAGCCGCCTCAAGATCAGCTCGAGCATGGACATCTCCGAGCGGCGCATCCCGCTCGACGGCCGTTTCGGCGTCGTGCTCGACGGCAAGTCGGTCGACTTCCGTGTCGCGACGCTGCCGCTCGTCCACGGTGAGCTCGCCGTCCTGCGTCTGCTGCGCAAGGACTCGATCATGATGTCGCTCAAGGACCTCGGGTTCCTCGAGCAGAACATGGAGCGCCTGAAAGACGCGCTCAGCCTGCCGTACGGCGCGATCCTCGTGACCGGGCCGACCGGCTCGGGTAAGTCGACGACACTGTACGCGGCGATCAACGAGACCAACGACCCGCGCGCGAACCTCATCACCGTCGAAGACCCGGTCGAGTATCGCCTCCCCGGTCTCTCGCAGGTGCACGTCAACGAGAAGGCCGGTCTCAGCTTCGCGGCGGCCCTGCGCTCCATCCTGCGGCAGGACCCCGACAAGGTGATGATCGGTGAGATCCGAGACGCCGAGACCGGCACGATCGCGATCGAGGCGGCGCTGACCGGGCACCTCGTTCTCTCCACGCTGCACACCAACGACGCGCCGTCGGCGGTCACACGACTCACCGAGATGGGTATCGAGCCGTTCCTGACGGCGTCCGCCGTCACCCTCGTGCTCGCCCAGCGACTCGCGCGCCGGCTGTGCTCGGAGTGCAAGGAGGCGTACACGCCGGAGGAGTCGGCGCTCCAGCGCATCGAGTTCCCCTTCGAGCCCGGTCGTCCGCCCAAGCTGTTCCGCGCACGGGGCTGCAAGAAGTGCGGCGGCATCGGCTACAAGGGCCGCATGGGCATCCACGAGGTCATGACGATGTCGGAGGAGCTCGAGCGCCTCACGGTCGAGAACGCCTCGGCGGATGCCATCAAGAGGCAGGCCATCTCCGAGGGCATGCTCACTCTGCGAGACGACGGCTACGCCAAGATCCTTCTGGGCCAGACGTCCATCGAGGAGATCCTCCGCGTCGTCGTGTGATGCAGCGCACGCGCATCGCCTCGGCGGCCCCGCGCGTCGGTTGTATCGGCACTTCCTTCGTGAGAGTATGGAATCCACGTGCCGCAAGATGGGCTTGGTATCGTGCGCCCGCAGATATCCGCGCTGGTTGAGGGGCCTTTCGGGAGGTGCTCCGGGCATGGCAGACAACGCATTCGGCGACTTCTTCTTGAGCGACGTTGACGACGAACTGCTCGAGGAGGATGACGAACTGATCGCAGCACCGGTCGTGGTGCCCGGCGGTCAGCCCGTCGCGCCCCAACCGGCGCCCGTCGCTGCGCCGGCCCCGGTGGTCGCCGAGGCACCCGTGCCCGCGGCCGCCCCCGCAGCCGCGCCGGTCGCGGCGCCCGCGCCGGCCCCCGCAGGACCCCGGCCGGCGGCCCAGGCCCGCCAGGCGACGCGCGAAGAGCGTCTCGCTGACGCGCTCAACCGGCTGATGGAGGAGAACCAGGAGGTCCAGGCGGCCGCGCTGGTCTCGCTTGACGGCTTCACGATGGCGTCGGCCCTACCCGAGGGCATGCAGGAGGACCGCGTCGGCGCCATGTCGGCCGCGATCCTCGGTCTCGGTGAGCGCGCCGCCGCCGAACTCGGCAAGGGTGCGCTCACGCAGGTGTTCATCGAGGGCGACGACGGCTACGTGATGCTCATCGCCGCGGGCGACCGCGCGGTGCTCACGTGTCTTGCCGATACGGAAGCCAAGCTCGGCCTCGTGCTCTATGACATGCGCAACGCAGCGGACGCGATCGCCGAGATCCTCGGCTAGCGTCGCATCTGCTGAGAAAAGGATACGGACCGTCAGATGGCGCTTCGCGGCAACCTCAGAGACTTCAGTCTCCCCGACGTCTTCCAGCTGGTCACCTTCAGCCGGAAGACCGGTGTGCTGCGCATCGAGCGCGAGGACGGCGCCCAGGGGAGCGTGTGGTTTCGCGACGGCGACGTCTTCTTCGCCTCGTCGAACTGGCACAACGAGCCGCTTGGTGAACGCCTCGTCAAGGCGCAGCGGATAACCCCGCAGGCGCTGAAGCGTGCGCTCGAGGTGCGCGCGCAGGAAGGCGATGGCGGGCGCCGGCTCGGACAGGTCTTGATCGACGAGGGCTACATCACCGAGAAGGTGCTCGAAGCCTTCGTCTCCGAGCAGATCCAAGACACGATCTTCGACCTCATGCGCTGGGACGAGGGCGACTTCGACTTCGAGGCCATGCCCGAGGTCGTTGAGGAGGACATCGGTCTCGCCGTCTCCATCGAGAATGTCGTCATGGAGGGTTCACGGCGGCTTGAGGAGTGGAATCGCATCCGCAAGAAGATCCCGTCCACCGACGTGGTCTTCAAGATGGCGACCGCGCCGGGCGAGGGGACCTTCGAGATCTCGCTCAAGCCCATGGAGTGGCAGCTTCTGCTGCTCGTCGACGGCACGCGCGATGTCGCTGAGCTTGCGACGGCGACGAATCGCACCGACTTCGAGGTCGCCCGGATCGTATACGGGCTGTTCAGCGCGGGCCTGCTCGAATTCGCGACCGAAGAAGAGATCGAGCACAACCGCGCCGAGCGCGCCGAACGCGAGGAGCG
>CAZCRB010000066.1:0-8738 GCA_964500985.1 uncultured Eubacteriales bacterium | reverse complement strand
CTTCGAGGAACTCCGGCTTGAGCGAGGACGCCTCCCGGAGCGCGTCGAAGATCTTGACCGGCCGGAGGTTCGCGAACAGCCCCAGCGCCTTGCGCATGCCGAGAAGCCCCTGCTCGGGACGCGGCTTTGCGGGGTCGGTCGTGTCCCACTTGGGGCCGCCGATCGCCGCGAGGAGCACCGCGTCGGCGGCGTGAGCCGCCTCGAGCGTCGCGTCCGGAAGCGCGGTCCCGGTGGCGTCGATCGCGGCGCCGCCCAGCAGCGCCTCGGCGAACTCCCAGCTCACGCCGTGCTTGTCACCGATCGCGTGCAGGACCTTGACCGCCTCGGCGGTGATCTCGGGGCCGATCCCGTCGCCGGGCAGCAGGCAGATGCGGTAGGTCGTCACGACAGCTTCTCCTTGACCGACTCGATCAGGCCGCCCTTCTCGATGATGTCCTTGACGAAGGGTGCGAACGGCATCGCCTGGTAGGTCTCGCCGGTCGTCTCGTTCACGATCAGCCCGCTGTCCGCGTCCACCGTGACCCGGTCGCCGTCGCCGATGCCGTCGACGGCGTCGGGCGCCTCCATGATCGGGAGCCCGGTGTTGATGGCGTTGCGGTAGAAGATCCGGGCGAAGCTCTTGGCGATGACCACCGAGACGCCCGCGGCCTTGATCGAGATGGGCGCGTGCTCGCGGCTTGACCCGCAACCGAAGTTCTCGTCGGCGACGAGGATGTCACCCTGCTCCACCTTGCCGACGAAGCCGGCGTCGAGGTCCTCCATGCAGTGCTTGGCGAGCTCGGCCGGATCGCTCGTGTTCAGGTAGCGCGCCGGGATGATGACGTCGGTGTCGATGTCTCGGCCGTACTTGTGGGCCTTGCCGGTGAACTGCATGCTCGCTCCTCGGTATAGCGCGGTTCGTGGTGAGGATTGTAGCAGGGGACGCGACCGGAAAGGCGGCGCCGTTGGAGCGCCGTGCGCCCCTCATCGCCTACAATCACCGGTGTTCACCAAACGCGGGGAGAGGCGGGACGGATTGGCGAAGCGGGGCTCGCGCCCTTCGGGGGGCACCACGACGGCCGCACGCGCGGACGCGGGACACGACTCCACGACGGCCTGGACGCCACGCCACATCCTCGTCGCCGCGGCCATCATCGCCGCGGTCGTCCTCGCGGTGTGGCTGCGCTTCTACCGGATCGCCGAACCCATCGCGGGCTTCCACGCGTTCAACGAGGGCTTCTACACGCGGCTCTCGGCGCTCGAGTCGCAGCGTGGCCTGCTCTCGTTGCTGACGAACCCCATCGACCTGAACAACCCGCCCCTCTACACGGCGGTCGTGGCCCTCGCCTTCCGGCTGCTGTCCCCCGGCGTCGCCGTGGCGCGCGCGGTGTCCGTGCTCGCGAGTCTCGCGACCGCGGTGGTCGTCTACCTGCTCGGCCAAGAGCTGTGGGGCCGACGTGCGGGCATCACGGCGGGTCTCGTGTTCCTGCTGCTTCCGGGCGTGGTGCTCGTGGGCCGCACGGCTCAGACCGATGCGCTCATGGTCGCGCTCGGGACCGGGGCCGTGCTCGCGTGGGTCCGCGGCTCGCGCAAGGGGTCCGGGCCGGGTTGGAGCGTGGCGGCGGGCGCCCTTCTCGGCGCGGCCCTGCTGACCAAGCTGCCCGCCGTCGTCGTGGTCCCCGGGATGGTCGCTTGGGAGATCGCGCGGTACCGGAGCTTCGGTTGGCTGAGGTCGCGGCGGTTCCTGATCGCCGTCGGGGCCGCCGCCATCGTCGCGGGGCCTTGGTACCTGATGCGTGTGGCCTCGTCGGGGGCTGCGTTCTTCGCGGCGCAGTCCAGCGTGGCGTCGTCCGCGGGCGACCTGGCCACCGCCGGCGACCTGCGCGTCACGCTGGCCGTCGAGCCGTTCTGGATGCTGACCGCAGGCGGGCTGCTGGCGCTCGTGCTGGGGCTCGTGGTCATGGCACGCAAGCGCTCGCTCGGCGACATACTCGTGGCGACCGAGCTCGTCTCGGCGTTCGCCTTCGTCGCCGTATTCCACTACCACACCTACTACCTGCTGATCCTGACCCCGTGGGTGGCGCTCGCCGCCGGCCGAGGGCTCGCTGCCATCGCCGAGACGCACGAAGCCACCTCGACCGCGCTGACCGCGGTGCTGCTCGTGACGCTGGGCTTCTCGGCGGTGCTGATGCTGCAGGGCGTGAAGTGGGGGCAGTGGTCGCCCAAGCGGCTCGAGCCCGTCTTCGCCAACCCCGACGAGGGCGTGGTGCTTCAGGTGGACAAGGCCCTCTACGACAACACCTACGGGCCGGCGATCCAGTTCTACCTGCCCAGGGAGGCGATCCGCGAAGGCGATCCCATCCCAGCGGGCGCCAAGGTCCTGGCGACGCTGCGGATCGACCGCCAGCGTACCGGCGGTCCGATGTTCACCATGCACAGCATCCGCCCGGTGCTGTTCGGCTATCAGGTCTGGCAGACGCCCCCGCTGTTGAACTACTTCGCGAACGGCTCGTGGCACGCGCAGAGGGTCGGCCCGCTCTGGTGGTTCGGGATGACCGACACCGAGGTCCCGCTCCCCTACGTGCTTGTCGACGACAGCGCGCAGCTGGCGCGCTGACGGCGACCCGGGGACCGATCGGCCCGCCCGTCTCGGCGCCGCGTGGGCCTCAGCGTATCGGCTCGAACGTGTCGAAGTCGTACTGCGGCTTGACCTGGTAGCGGTAGTAGTCCTGGTCGATCAGACCGTTGTAGTCGCCGCGGTTGAGTGCGACGATCTCGCGCCACCGCTGGGTGGTCCACAGCGGGCCCTTGATCACGGTGGAGAGGTGGTCGTAGTACTCGGCGAGCCCGGGGTCCTTGATCACGTTTCGGCCGGTGCGCAGCGTCTCGAGATACCCGTCGGGGATGTAGCGCCACATGTGGCCGATCCGCCAGGCGGGGTTGTCGATCGACGGCAAGCGTGCGAGCAGCGCGTCGCTCAGCGCGAGCGTGTCGACGATGTGGATCTTGGGGCCCGCGTAGTAGCCGCGCATGCCGATGCCCGGGTTGACCACGGGCGATTCGCCGGAGGCGCGGTAGGCCAGGCCCTCCTGGACGCGCTGCGACCGCTCGAGAGGATGCAGGTACAGGTTCAGGGGCAGGTTGGTGGCCTGGTAGTACAGCCGCTTGTCGTCGAGCACGCCGTAGGGGTTGTGGGTGTTCCACGACATCCCCTCGTAGAACAGGCCGCCCAGGTTCGCGAGCAGCAGCAGCCCCAGGGCGCCGAGCACCAGCCCGGACGGTTCGACGCGCCGCGCCTGCCACTCCTCGGGCGTGATCGCGACGACCAGCAGCATCGTGACGAACAGGGGCGCCGTGAACATCCTGCCGCGCATGAAGTCGCCGCCGATGTTGACGATGTAGGCCAGGTAGAGCGCTACGCCCACGAGCGGGACGATCGTGCGGGACCGGCGCACCCACAGGACGGCCGCAGCGCCTGCGAAGATTCCGGCCAGGACCATGGGATCCTGCCAGAACGTCATCTTGTAGTACGCGAGCGCGCGAACCAGGTACTCGCTCTTGGGAATCCCCGTCGCCAACTTCGCGTAGGCGGTGTTGGGGAACGGGAAGCCGTAGTACGCGACCGCGAACGCCTCCCACGCCACGAAGGGCAGCATCCCCGCCACCAGCACCCCGAGCATCTTGGGCCACGGCACGGAGTCGTTGCGCAGGAAGGCGAAGGCCAGTGCGGGCGCCAGCAGCAGCGCGGTGTCCATGCGGTTGACGAGCGAGAGCGCGAACAGGAGCGTCAGCAGGAGCAGCGATCGCGCGGAGTACTTCTCGGCGGCGAAGAAGACCCAGAAGAACAGCGCCGCGAGCAGGAAGATCAGGCAGTTCTCCAGGCCCGACGTCGAGTACGACACGAACGACGTCGAGAAGACCAGGACCATCAGCGCCGCGACGGCCGTCACGCGGGAACGCGCGACCTTGAGCGCGAGGATGGCCACCGCCGAGAAGGACGCGACGATGCTCACGAAGAGCGAGGTGAAGTAGACCTCGCGCGTGACCGACGAGAAGGCGGACATCACGAGCATCATGAGAGGATTGGTGTAGGCCTGGACCCGCTCTCCCACGTTGTAGACGGGCCCAAAGCCGTGGATCACGTTGTCGACCACGCGGAACGTGATGTAGGCGTCGTCGCTGAGCCACGCGTCGAAGCACAGCGTCGCGAGGTAGCCGCCCAGAAGGAGCACGAGCGCCGTGCCCCACGGGCGGTCTCGGAAGGTGTCGCGCACTCTCGTGAACCAGCTGCTCAAGGGGGGACCGTCCAGGCGTCGGGATCCGGGGCCGCAGGCGTTCGGGCGTCGCGCCCGACCGCGCACGGAGCATCATCGCACAACACGCCGAGACGACCGGCGCGGCGGCCCGCCGGCGTGTCACGTGTCGCGGCCGAGCGCCTGGGCTCGGCTCGGACCGCGGATCAGCCGGTTCGTCAGCTTGGGCACCGGCCCCGCGCCGAAGACGAGCACCATCGCAGCGGTCGTGAGACAGGCAGCAAGCCACGTGCCTGCCGCCTTGGGGGCGAGGCCGGTCGCGATGAGCATCTGGAGCGCCAGGCCGTGCCACACGAAAACGGAGAGTGTCGTGCTGCCCAGCGTCGTGATCGCGAGCGTCCGGCTCGGTACCAGCACGAAGAAGGACACGACCAGCACGCCGCTCAAAGCAGCCAATTTGAGTCCGGTGAGCACCGTCTGCAAGCGAGTGAATCCCGGCTGCGCGTACGCGCCCATGAGCCAGGGCGACAGGCCGAAGTCGAAACGCACGTACAGCACCGCGAGCGTGGCGAGCATGATGGCCGCCGCGGCGACGACGAAGCCCCGCCCGTGAGGAAGCTTCCAGCCTCGCTGCGATGCGCGGTACCCCGCGACGAAGAACGGGAGGAACACGAACGTCCGAGAGAACGAAAGGACGGCGCCGTCGATCGGGAGCCGACCGAAGGCCAGCGAGAGCGCGGTCGCCGCGACGACGGAGAGCACGGCGGCGCGAGCGGACGCCCCCCGCGCGAACAGCGGGAGCATCAGCCGCCACCAGACCAGGCTCAGCACCCACCACATCGTGAACAGGGGGTGCAGGAGGACGTAGGCGGCCGAATGCGGGATCGAGCCCCACATCGCGATGGCCATGAGCGGTTGGAACACCGCATAGGCGAGCAGGAGGCCGGAGAGCCGGCGAGCCCCTGCCACCGAGTAGGCATCAGGCCTCGCAAGGTACCCGCTGACCGCGGCGAAGGCCGGCATGTGGAACAGGTAGATCAGCAGGAAGAGGGCGGCACCGGCTGTGCTTCTCACCAGCTCCAGCTCGATCATATGTCCGAACACCACAAGCACTATGAGGATCGCCTTGGCGTTGTCGATACGGGTCAGGCGTTCCATGCGTCAGGGCTCGACCGGGCTCGAGGTCTCCTCGGCGGCGCGGATGGAGACCAGCCCGAAGTAGCGGGCCATGTCCGCGTTGGGCCACTCGTCGGGGCGCAGGCTGAGGTCCTCGATGCCGTAGCCGGCGTTGTAGGTGGTGAGCGCCTCGATCCGCGGCACGACCACCTCGAGGTCCCCCCTCGCCTTCGCGGCCTCGATGGCCGCGATGCGCTCGTCCCACTTCCGCGAGGTCACCAGCAGGTCGGCCGTGTACACGTACGCGAACCTCACCGCGAACATGACCACGCCCGCGGTCACGACGACCACGACGAGCCGCCGCGCCAGCGCGCTCTCGAGGTCGAGCGCCGAGTAGACCACGCCCACCGCGGTGATCGCGAAGACGAGGATGCCCGTCCAGGCGCGTGGCGGGAAGAAGGGCGAGAGCACCATCGCGTAGGCCGCCACGAACGCGGCGCCCAGGTACAGGCAGCCCACCGCGACCGAGCCGCGAGACCCCTCCTGCCGGTCCCAGACGATCAGCGCGAGGACCGCGAACAGAACGGCGAGCGCGAACAGGTTGTCGAGGAAGATCGCGTGCGTCACCGTCGCGAAGCGGTCGAGCAGCACGGCGGCCGTGGGGCTCGAAGCCGTCGAGCCCAGCTCGGAGAGCGTGGCGTAGTTGCCCGACGAGCCCACGAGCAACGCCGCGCCCAGGAGCGCCGAGGCCGTGCCGGTCACGGCCCACTTGGGGATCGCGACCCGCGTGCGCCGGTAGTACACCAGGAACGCGGCGAGCAGCAGCACGAGCGTGGGGCCGACGTTCTCGTTGGTGAAGCCCGCGAGCACGCCGATCGGGGCCATCGCGAGTGCTAAGGGCAGCGTGTCGGGGATCGCGTAGGACCACTCGGCGTGGATCCGGAACGGGAGCAGCGCGAGCAGCACCAGCACGCTCAGCCACAGGTAGTTCGACGCCGCGGCGACGAAGAGCATGCTCTGCCCGAACGACGGAAGCGCGAACCATAGGAGCAGCGGGATCGCGATGAGCAGTGAGACGCGGATGCGTCGCAGCCCGTTGGCGTTGAAGTAGACGAGCAGCACCAGCGCGAGGAACGCGAGCGAGTTCGCCACGTTGAACGCCGGCTTGCCCATGAGCACGGCCAGCTGGGCGAAGAACCCTCCGACGATGCGGCCGTTGCGGGTCAGGTAGAACACCCACTGCGAGTGGAGTATGTCGGCGATGCTCCTGACGCGGTCCGTCGTGCGGAAGACGTAGGCGAACGTGAAGTCGTCCGCGATCATCGGCGTCGCCGCGTTCAGCGCGTACGCGAAGCCCAGGATCGCCGCGCAGACCGCCGCGAACCGGACCCGGGGGTCGCGCAAGGCGCGGGGGCGCGCGGCGTCGCTCTCGGTACTTCTGGCGGGGGTTCGTGACTCGGACATCGCGCTCCGGCTGCTGATGGGCTGGTCTCGACCGTGCGCCGGCGGCTCACGCCGCGACGCAGATGCGCTTATCATACGTTAGGGAACCGCCCTGCCGAGCACGTGACCGGCACTCATCGCGGAAGGCACCGGAGTTGGGAAGCCTGCGACAGACGATCCGCACGACCCTGCTGCTCTTCGGCTCGATGCGCCGCACCTACCCCATCGGCGTGGGCTTCGGCCGCGAAGACGGCACTCCCATCGACCGCTACTACATCGAGCGGTTCCTCGCCGAGAACGCATCATCGATCCACGGGCGCGTGCTCGAGGCCGGCGACCGCGACTACACCACGCGCTTCGGGACCGGCGTCTCGAAGAGCGACGTGGTCAACGTGCTCGAAGGTGCTCCCGAGACGACCATCCTCGCCGACCTGGGCGACTGCCCGCAGATTCCCGACGGGACCTTCGACTGCATCATCCTGGTGCAGACGCTGCACTACACCTACGACATGAACGCGACCGTGCGCGAGCTCCACCGCATCCTCGCGCCCGGCGGATGCGTCTTGTGCACCGTGCCCGGCATCAGCCAGGTCAGCCGCTACGACATGGACCGGTGGGGCGACCGCTGGCGGCTCACGTCCCTCGCGGCCACGGAGCTGTTCGGCGCGGTGTTTCCCGCAGACAACGTCGACGTCGTGACCTACGGCAACACGCTCTCCTCGATCTGCCTGCTCGAGGGCATCCCCGCCGAGAAGCTCCGGCCCAAGGACCTCGACGCCGAGCACGAGGACTACCAGCTCATCGTCGCCGTGAAGGCGGTCAAGCCCGCGTGAGCCTCTTGTCGGTCAGATCCGCGATCGGCGACCGGTGGCGAACCGCTCGGGCGCGCTTCCGCGGGTGCGCGATCGTGCTCGCCTACCACCGCGTCGCCGAGCTCGAGCGCGACCCTCAGCTCATCTGCGTCTCGCCCGAGCGCTTCGCCGAGCAGATCGCGGTGCTCGCCAAGGAGCACGAGACCCTGACGTGCGCGGACCTCTTCGGCCTGATGCGCGAAGGCAAGCGGATCCCCTATCGATCGGTCGTCGTGACGATCGACGACGGATACCGAGACAACCGCTCGACGGTCATGCCCGTGCTGCGGGAGCACGGCGTTCCCGCGACAGCGTTCCTGAGCAGCGACTTCATCGGCGGCGACCGCGAGTTCTGGTGGGACGAGCTCGAGCGGCTCCTGCTCGCGCCGGGCGTGCTGCCCGCGTCGCTCGAGCTCTCCGCCGACGGCGTCGCGTTCGCGCACACCCTGACGACCGATCGCGAGTGGGACGCCGCCGAGGCCGAACGCTGGGCGCCCTGGAACGTGACGCAACCCGCCCCGACCGCGCGCCACGAGCTCTTCCTCGCCCTGTACGCGTACGTGCAGCCCCTGACCGGAGCGGGACGCGAGGACGCCCTCGACCAGCTGCGGGCCGCGATCGGCGTGCCGGCGGCGGTCCGGCCGCACAACGCGACGCTGACCGCCGAGGAAGTCCGCGAACTCGACGCCTCGGGGCTCTTCGAGATCGGCGCGCACACGCTCACCCACCAGGCGCTGTCGCGCCGCACCGAGTCCGAGCAGCGCGCCGAGATCGTCGACGACAAGGCCGCGCTCGAAGCGATCGTCGGCCACGAGGTGCGCTCCTTCTGCTACCCGCACGGCGGCCGGGACAAGTTCGACGACACCTCGATCCGGCTCGCGCGCGAAGCTGGCTTCGATGGCGCCTGCACCACCGAGTACGGCATCGTCGTCCCGTGGGCCGACCGCTTCACCCTGCCGCGCTGCCACACGGAGGACATCGGGGGCGAGCGGTTCCGGGCGCTGCTGAACGGGTGGTTCGATGCTGCCCGCTGAGACCACTATCCTGCAGGTCGCGCCCAACGACGAGGGCGGCGGGGGCGAGCGCGTCGCCGTCG
>CAZCRB010000065.1:0-8780 GCA_964500985.1 uncultured Eubacteriales bacterium | reverse complement strand
CCAACCAACAGCACCGCGAGCGGGATCGCAGCCGCCAGCCACACGCGCTCGCGCCGCACATACGCGTCCACACTCATGCGCGCGCCGACGCGCCGGTACGCGAGCGAGTTCGCGTGCCATGCGAACCACGCCTGCGCCGCGATCGTCGCGACGGTGACGAGTACCGCCATGCCCATCGAGCCGGCGCCGCGTCCCTGCGCCGACACGATCGTCGAGTCCATGAACAGCCAGATCGGCAGGAAGAACGCCCCGGCCCACACGCCGTGCGCGGGACCCCAGATCGGCGGGACCAGGAACGCGCCCCAGTTGAAGCGCGGCAGGTGCGGCACCGGTTGCCCCGGCGAGAGCACGAGGTGCCCGCTCACCGCGTCTGAGTGATGCCCCTTGGGGCAGCGCCCATCGCGCTCCCGCTCGACAAAGGTGCCGCACAGCGCGCAGAACCCCACGTCGCGCACGTCGATGCGCGCGGCCTCCAGGCCTGCCGGTTCGGTCTGCTCGTTCGCCGGAGCGTCCACGGCGTCGCCCATCGTCACGTCAGCACCCACGCGAGCGCCATCGCGATGAAGATCGCCGGCAGCATGTTGCCCACGGGCAGCCGCTTGATGCCGGTCAGGTCCAATCCGATGGCGGCGATGAGCGCGCCGCCCACCGCCTCGATGCTCGCGATCATCGCCGGCGTGATGGCGCCGGAGAGCCCGGAGGCCGCCAGCGCGATGCCGCCCTGGATGACGGCGATCGGGATGATCGAGAGGCCCACTCCGGCACCCAGCGTCGAGGCCAGCGCGATCGAGGCGATGCCGTCGAGCGTGGCCTTCAGGTACAACGTGCGCGGGTCGCCGAGCCCGTCTTGGATCGAGCCGAGGATCGTCATCGCGCCGACGCAGAACAGCAGCGAGGCGGTGACGAAGCCCTCGACGAGCGTGTGGCCCTCGGCCTCGGCATCCGAGGCCTCCTCGGCCGGTACCGGCGCGAGCCACGGCAGCTTGTGCGCCATACCCTGCAGCCAGTGGCCGAACTGCTCGAGCCAGTACTCGATCCGCAGCGCCTCGCCCACGATCGCACCGAGGACCATGGCCCCCACGAACACGAGGAACGAGTAGGTGCCCAGCGGGCCTTTGGCCGCGCCCATGTCCTTCATGCCGCCCAGGCTCATCCCCACGCCGAGCAGGAACGTCGACAGGCCGATGGCGCGAAACGACGTCTCGCGCATCCGCTCCGGGATCAGGTGCCCAAAGCCCAGGCCGATGGCGGTGCCCACGAGCACCGCGAGTACGTTGACGATGACGCCGATACCCGGCATGCGTTCCCCTCTGCTGGTCGAACCGTGCGGGCCAAGCGGCCCCTAGCCCTCGTCGTCCTCGTCGAGCCACAGCTTCTTGAGCTCGGCGGTGATGTCGTTCGCCCCGCTGGGCAGTCCCTCTTCGCGCGCGACCTGCGGCCGCTTGTCACGCCGCGCCTCGCCCCGGCCGGCGCCCTCGAACACGCTCGACGCGTCGCGGTACTCCACGCGCCGGGCGACGTCCTGGCTGATCCGCGCTCGCAGCCGCATGTCGTTGCTGACCACCACGACCGCCTCGTTCGCGCGCCCGCACCGCCGCACGATCTCCGTGTCCGCGTCCGGCGCGAACACCGCCGAGACCCCCGCGACCCGCTCCGACGAGAGCCCCAGCTGCTCGCGCGCGTCGAACACGGCGACGATCGTCCCGGCGCCCAGCATGGCGCGACCGGACGCCCCCAGCCTCCGCAGCAGCGCGTCGCGCTGGGCCTCCTTCGAGGCGCCACGGGTGGCGGGGTCGTTCATCGTGACGTTGTAGCCGTCCACGAGAAAGAGCATGCGGTCATGGTAGCGAAGCCGGGTGGCGCGCGCTAACCGCCGGTCGAAGCGGTAGAAACCCCCTAGGAGCTCGCCGACCGAGAGGACGCCCGATGGTGACCGACACCGCCATGCCCGCCGTGGGCGACGCCGCACCGCCGATCGACGCCGCGACCGCGACCGGCGGTCACTTCACGCTGTCCGAGCATCGCGGTTCGTGGGTGGCCGTCTACTTCTACCCGCGCGCCAACACCCCCGGTTGAACCCACGAAGCGAAGGACTTCCAGGAGCACCGCTCCGCCCTGGAGTCCCTCAATGCCCTCGTGGTGGGCATCAGCGCCGACAAGCCCGCGATCCAGCTCAAGTTCGTCGAGAAGTTCGGGCTCACGTTTCCCATGGTCCCCGATCCGGACAAGACCATCATCGCGTCGTACGGCGCGCTCAAAGTCACGGGCCTGACCGCTCAGCGCTCGACGTTCCTGGTCGACCCGGACGGGCGCATCGCCCGCGTATGGCCGGCGGTCAAGGTCGACGGGCACGCGGACGAGGTCGTCGCGGCGATCAAGGAGCTGAGCGGGCGATGACCGCGAAGCGTCGCCGGGTCGGGCCGCTGCCCGGCCTCGGTCTCGTGGCCGCATTGGGGCTCGTGGCCGCGCTCGCGCTCACGGCCTGCGCGCGCCCCACCCCCGTGCCGAGCCAGCGCCCGCCGGCCGAGACGACGCCTCCGGCATCGGCTCCCGCCACGCAGCCGGCGTCCGGCCCCGCGGTGCTCGAGTCGATCACGCTCGGCCTCGACCCGGTGGCCCGCGGGCTCGAGCAGCCGGTCTTCGTGACCGGCGCCGGCGATGGCTCCGGCCGCCTGTTCGTGGTCGAGCAGCCGGGCCGCATCCGCGTGCTGCGCGACAACAAGCTGCAGCCGGGCCCCTACCTCGACGTCTCGTCTCGCATCTCGACCGGCGGAGAGCGCGGGCTTCTCGGACTGGCGTTCGCGCCGGACTTCGAGAAGAGCGGCGCGTTCTACCTCGACTACACCGACACCAACGGCGACACGGTCATCGCGCGCTTCGTCGCCGACGACCCGGCGAGCGACACCCCCAAGACGAGCGGCCCGACCACGGTGCTCAAGATCGCCCAGCCGTACTCGAACCACAACGGCGGCTGCATCGTCTTCGGCCCGGACGGGCGGCTGTGGATCGGCATGGGCGACGGCGGGAGCGCGGGCGACCCGCAGGCCAACGGGCAGAACCCCAAGGCGCTGCTCGCCAAGATGCTCGCGCTCGACGTGAAGGCCGCGGGCGCCAAGCCGCAGGTCATGCAGCTGGGGGTGCGCAACCCGTGGCGGTTCAGCTTCGACCGCGAGACGGGCGACCTGTGGATCGGCGACGTGGGCCAGAACGCCTGGGAAGAGATCGACTTCATCGCCGCACAAGCCGCGCAAGGCGGCAGCCCCGAGAACCTCGGCTGGAACCTGTGGGAGGGCACGCACCCGTATCCGCCGGGGGCGACCCGCAGCAAGACCGGCTTCACCTTCCCCATCGCGGAGTACAGCCACGACGAGGGCCGCTCGGTCACCGGCGGCTACGTGTACCGCGGCTCGGAACAGCCGACGCTGGTGGGCACCTACCTGTACGCGGACTTCGAGGATGGCTGGGTCGCCGGGATCCAGCGCTTCGCCCCCGACGGCTCACCGCTGCTGCAGCCGGCGCAACGCAAGCTGCTCAAGAACGCCGGCAACCCCTCGAGCTTCGGCGAGGACGACGAGGGCGAGCTCTACCTCACCGACTACGGCGGGACGCTGTACCGCGTGACCGCGCAGTAGGGCCGCTACACGCTCGCGAGCGCGGCGACCAGCTCGTCGACCTCGCTCGCCTCGGTGTCCCACGAGCACACCCAGCGCACCAGCACGCGGCCGGTGCGGTCCGGCGTCTCGTCCCAGATGTAGAAGTGGAAGCGCTCGGCGAGCTGCCGGGCGCGCGGCGCGGACAGGTACGCGAAGACCTCGTTCGCCTTCGCCGAAAACGCGATCTGGATGCCTGTGCCCGCCGCACCGGCCGCAAGACGGCTGGCCATCGCGTTGGCGTTGGCGGCGCACTCGTGCCACAGGTCGGACTCGAACATCGCGGTGAACTGCGCGGCGATGAAGCGCATCTTGCTCGACAGCTGCCCGGACTGCTTGCGTACGAAGGCGAGGTGGTCGACCCGAGCATCGCCAAAGAGCACGACGGCCTCGCCCGCGAGCATCCCGTTCTTGGTGCCGCCCAGCGACAGCACGTCGACGCCGGCCCCGCTCGTCAGCTCCGCGAGCGAGCAGCCCAGTGCGACGGCCGCGTTGGCGATGCGCGCGCCATCGACGTGGAGCAGCATGCCGTGCTCGTGGGCCATCTCGGACAGGGCGCGCAGCTCGTCGGGCGTATAGACCGTACCGAGCTCGGTCACGTTGCTCACGCTGATGATCCGCGGCTGGCTGTGGTGCTCGAAGCCGAATCCCGTGAGATGCGGCTTGACGAGTTCCGGGGTCAGCTTGCCGTCTGTGGTTGCCACCGGCACGAGCTTGATGCCGCCGATGCGCTCCGGCGCGCCGCACTCGTCCTGGTTGATGTGTGCGGACTCGGCGCAGATGACGCTCTCCCACGGGCGACACGTCGCGGCGAACGACACGCAGTTGGCGCCGGTGCCGTTGAAGACGAAGGCGACGTCGCACTCCCCGCCAAAGCGGCGGCGGATCACGTTGGTCGCCTCGCGCGTCCACTCGTCATCGCCGTAGGCATGCGCGTGCCCGATGTTGGCGGCCATGATCTCGGCGATCACCGCGGGGTGGACGCCTGCGTGGTTGTCGGAGCCAAAGCCCTTGAAGATCATCGGGTCTCCTTCTCGGTGGCGGTGATCGGGTCGGCGCCAAAGAGCGCCTCGCACTCGGCCACGTAGTCGCGCAGGACCTGCGGCAGCGCCGTGACCGGGCCGGGCGCCGGCAGCGGCGCGGAGTTGTAGGTGTCCCAGAACAGCACGCGCTGCCCGGCGAGCCGGCCGGCGCGCCCGTCGGCGAGAAGCGCCGCGAACGCCTTGCCCGTGTAGGTGGTCTCGATCTTGAGTCCTGCGGCGGCGGCCAGCGCGACCGCCTCGGTCGTCTCGGGGGTGACGACGCCGTAGCCCGGCTCGAACCAGTCGTGGCGCAACTCCCAGCGCAGATCGCCGGGCCTCAGCGCCGGGAACGACGGATCGAGCGCACCCAGCCGCGCGAGCGTCTCGGTCGCGACCTTCTCGGCGAGCGCATCGGAGGCGACGCTGTCCGGCGTGACGCGGACCGCCACCACGCGCGTGGGCGCGCCGGCGGCCGCGAAACCGACCGCGAGGCCCACGGCGGTGCCGAGCGTGCCGGCCGCGACGTAGACGACGTCGGGGGCCGGGCCCTGCCCGAGCACCTCGAGCGCGGCGTTGACGTAGCCGATGGCGCCGAGCGCGCTCGTGCCGCCCATCGGGATCATGAGCGGTTCGATGCCGTCCCGCTCGGCGAGCCGCTGCTTGGCGGCGACGGCCTCGCGCGCGCCGTCCCAGCCGTCGACCGGGTACAGCACGGTGCCAAGGCCCGCGTGCGCCAGCAGCGTCGCGCGCGCGAACGGCCCGGGGGCCTGCGGCGAGAGCACCGCGTGCGGCTCGAGCCCCAGCGCCCGGGCATGCGTTGCCGTCGCGAGCGCGTGGTTCGAGCCGTAGGCGCCAAAGGTGACGACGGCCCGACGTCCGCCGGCGAGCGCCTCGCCGAGCAGGAAGTCGAGCTTGCGCACCTTGTTGCCGCCGTAGCGCGCGCTGGTCAGGTCGTCGCGCTTGACCGAGAGGGCGGCCGCGTCGAGCTCGACGTCGAGCGGCTCGACGGGCGTGGGCAGCGCGGCGATGCCGGCGAGCGGCAACGCGGCGGTGCCGGGGAAACGCTCGAACAGCGGCAGTGACATGCGGCCCTCCCGGACGGCGTGTGAGGCGACCCGACCAGTCTAGCGCGACCGGCGGGGACCGGCGCGGCCCGGCGGCCTACTCGTAGCTGATGGCGTCGCGGATCGAGACCTGCGAGGCCCGCCACGCGGGAAGCAGGCTCGCGAGCGAGGCGATCGCGACCATCAGCGCGAGCCACATACCCACGCCCGGCCAGGAGAAGCGATACGACAGCGGCAGCGACATCGCGGTGCCGAGCGCGTCGACGAGCCACACCGACAGCGGCCACGACACGATGGCGCCGATGGCCCAGGCCATCACGGCGACCACGACGCCCTCGGTGATGAAGATGTTGAAGATCGCCGCGTGACTCGCCCCGATCGAGCGCATGACCCCGATCTCGCGGGTCGATTCGAGCACGTTGATCGTCATCGTCCCCGTCAGCCCGATCACGCCCACCGCCGCAAGCAGCGTCGCCATGATCACGAGGAACGTCACGAGGATGCCCAGCTGGCTCGCGATCGTCTCGCGCTGGGCGGTGGCGGTCTGCGATCCGGATACCGAGAAGCCCCCCTTGTCGAGCGCCTTCTCGAGTTGCTTGGCCGCGCGCGCCTGGCCGTCCGGCGACGGGTCGTTGGTCTGCACCAGCACGCGCGAGACCGCGCCCTGCGTACCCACGGCCGCGTCGAGCGCGGCGCGGTCGATGAAGATCACCGGGCCCATGAGCTGACCGGTGGCGATCCCGGCGATGGTCCAGCGGGTCTCCTTGCCGCGGATGGTCAGGACGAGCTCGTCGCCCACGCCGAGGTTCGGCTCGTCTTTGATGACGTCGGTGTTGACCACCACGCCCTCGGGGTCATCCGGCGTCAGCCACGTGCCCGCGACGAGCTCGGGGGTGATGAACTTGGTGTCGGCGGGCACGCCGAGCGTGTAGAGCTCCTCGTTCTCCGAGCCGTCCGGGCGCTGCAGCGAGGCCTGCGCCTCGATCCACGTCTCGACCGCGCGCACGCCGTCGATCTTGGCCGCCTCGCGCTCGGCGTCGGCGCCCGGCTGGGGGCGGGCGAAGAACACCTGCGCGTCGTAGCGCCACCACGAGCCGAGGTCCTCGGTCGTCTGCAGCATCGAGGAGCGCACCGTCACCACGCCCATGACGACGGCGGAGGCCAGGATCAGCGTGGTCAGCGTCAGCGCCAGGCGCCCCTTGCGCAGAAACGTGTTGCGCAGCGAGAGCGCCACGGGCCGTGGCAGACCGCGCAGCAACCCGAGTGCGCGATCCACGAGCCCCTTGCCGAACCGCGGCGTGATGGCGCCCGCGTTCAGCGCGCGCACCACCGGCAGAGTGGTCCCCTGCCGCACCGGCACCGCGGCCGCCAGCAGCGGCACGAGCAGCCCCACCGCCACCTCGAGCGCGATCACCCAGGCCGGCGGCGTCCAGTCAGAGACCCGGAAGTTGAGGATGCCGGCGGCGTACTCGGTGAACCAGCGTCCCGCCGCGAGCCCCAGCGGCACGCCGATCGCGACGCCGAGCGCGCCGAACACGAAGACCTGCGCGAAGTACATCCCGGCGATCTGACCGCGCCGCCCGCCGACGGCCTTCATGATGCCCACCTGCCGGACCTGCTGGCTCATGATCGCCGACACCGTCGTGACCACGAGGAACCCGGAAAGCCCGAGCGAGAGCACACCAAGCGCGAGCAGCAGCAGCGACAGCGCCTTGAAGATGTCGCCGAGAAAGTGGCTGCCCGGCTCCGGCACCGTCGTCCGATACGTGCGCACGCCGGCCGCCGCGAGGTCCGTGTCGCGCACGTCGGCGGCGATCCGGCTCGCCGAGGCGCGCGACAGCGACGGGTCGAGCACGATCGAGAGGTGCGTGAACTGCTCGGGCTCGCCGATGAGCGGGAGCGTGTCCATCGAGACGAAGCCCACGAGCGCGCCCTGGAACTGCGCCGGGATCGAGTTGATGTCGTGCGCGAAGCCGACGACCCGCAGGTCGGTGCGGTCGCCGGACGGACCCTCGACGGTGATCGTCTCGCCGATCGAGACGTCGGCGACCTGGCGCGCGCTCGCCTCGAGCACGACCTCCCCGGCCTGAGGCGGCCACGACGTGACCTCCTCGGGGACCACGCGCTGCACGCCGTTGCGCTGGAACTCGGGTAGCGCCCACAGGCGCAGGGTCTTCCAGCCCGCCGTCGAAGCGCCGGGCGTCGTGTCGGTGGAGTAGCGGACCGTGACCCGGCGACGGGCCTCGGCGGCCCGGACGTCACTGCGTTCCTCGACCCGCTTGACGAGCGATGCGTCGAAAGGCGACGTGTCGAACTCGGCGGAGGCCGCCACGCTCGAGTTGAAGTCCGCGTCGAACTCGCGGATGAGCACCTGGCGCCCACCCATCACGACGGCGACCGCGAACACGCCGATCGCGATCGAGATGACCACCAGCGCCGTGCGCAACCGGTGGCTCGCCAGGTCACGCGTGACCTTGCGCCAGCGCGGACTAAGCGCCATCTTCGGCGGCCTTCTCGGCCAAGGCGCGCTCGGCGGCCCGCATGGCCTCGGCTGCGTCGATGAAGTGCCCGCGCGCGACGGCCGCCTCCTCGGCGATCTCGCCCTCGAGCCAGCGGCGGCGGTCCTCGACGATCTCGCCGTCGGCGACGTGCAGCGCGCGCGTGACGCGGCTCGCCAGGTCGCTGTCGTGCGTGACCATGACGATGGTCTTGCCCTGGGCGACGAGGCGCTCGAACAGCTCGAACACCGCGTCGGCGGTCTTGGAGTCGAGGTTGCCCGTGGGTTCGTCGGCCGCGATGATCGGCGGGTCGTTGGCCAGGGCCCTGGCGATGGCCACCCGCTGCTGCTGGCCGCCGGAGAGCGCCGAGGGCAGCTTGTGCGCCTGGTCGGCCATCTCGACTTGCTCGAGCAGGTCCAGGGCCACCTTGGGGCGGTCCTCGGGACGGTGAACGTTGCAGAAGTCCATCGGGAGCATGACGTTCTCGATGGTGGTGAGCGTGGGCAGCAGCTGGAAGAACTGGAACACCACGCCGATGGTCTTGCC
>CAZCRB010000064.1:0-8820 GCA_964500985.1 uncultured Eubacteriales bacterium | reverse complement strand
GGCAGGATGTTGTGCTTGTGGGCGCCGTACTCCGCAGCGAGATGCGCGATCGCGGGCAGCTCGTACTCGTTGACGCCGGGGATGAGCACCGTGTTGACCTTCACGACCAAGCCGGCCTCGACCGCTTTGCGCAGGCCCTCCCACTGCCGCTCCAGGATGTAGCGCCCCGCCTCGATGCCGCGCAGCCGTTCGCCCGAGGGGCCGGTCACCCAGAGGTACACCTCGGCAGCCGTCTCGGGCATCACCGCGTTGATGGTCACCGTGATCGAGCGGACGCCCGCGGCGACCAGGTCGGACACGCGGTCCGGCAGCGCCAGGCCGTTGGTGGACACGCAGCCGATCTTGCCCGGGTAGTAGCGACGCACCAACCCCAGCGTCTCGAACGTCGCCTCGTTGGCGAGCGGATCGCCCGGGCCGGCGATGCCGATGGCGGCGATGTCGCCCGTGCGCTCGACGACCGCCTCCACTCGCTCGATCGCCTCCTGCGCGCTCAACACGACGCTTGCGACGCCGGGCCGCGACTCGTTGACGCAGTCGAACTTGCGCACGCAGTAGCCGCACTGGACGTTGCAGTCGGGCGCGACGGGCAAGTGGATCCGCCCGCCCACCTTGTGTGCCGCTTCCGAGAAGCAGGGGTGGTTTGCCATCACGTGGCGCTCGTTGCTCCTGGCGCTGTGCATGGTGTCGCTCCTTGTCCGGTGCCGTGTGCCGTACGACCGCCTGAGGTGCTCCTGGAAGCGCAACGCTCGTGCCATCATCACACCCCATCTGAACTGCGCTTTTGGCGGCCAGACGCACAAGGGCCACGACAATGCCGTGGCCCTTGCGACAATTATGTAGGGTTCGGCCCCGCGGAGCCGGACGCTGTCCCTAAGCCATCGCGGCGTGCTTGTGCGCCTTCTTCGCGCACACCTTCGCGCACGCTTCACAGCCGATGCAGTTGCCCGCATCAGCGACGTTCATCACGGTCGTGATGCACTCCTCGTCATCGTCATCGTCCTCGTCGAGCAGCGGCTTGGCGATCGGGGCCATCACCGCCTGCCGGCACACCTTGAAGCAGCGGCCGCAGCCGATACACGCGCCGTAGTCGATGCTCTCTAGGTAGCTCGGCGACCATTCCCGGCCGTCGCGCGTGGGCAGTGTGGCGGGCATCGCTACGCCACCGCCGCTTCACCGGTCTCGCCGGTTCGGATCGTGTGGGCGAGCTCGACCGGACTGACGAAGATCTTGCCGTCGCCGTGCTGGCCGGTCTTGTTCGCCGCAAGGATCGCGGCGACCACGGCATCGACGGCCTCATCGGGCACCATCATCGTGATCATGCGCTTGGGCACGAACAGGGCGACCTTGGGCAGCGTGTGGTCGAGGGCGTAGGTCGACGGCGTGGGCTTGAGCTTGACGTGCAGCGAGTTGCAGGCGGCGCCGTCCTGGTCCATGTCCGCGAGCGAGCAGGCGACGTCACCCTTCTGCTTTCCGCGGCCCTCGACCGACTGGATCGACAGCGACGGGTAGCCGATCTCGGCGAGCGCCTTCTTGGTCTCCGGCAGCTTGTCGCGCCGGATGATCGCGCAGATCTCCTTCATCGTGATTCCTCCCTGAAAGAGCGCGGGGGCCTAGAGCCCGGCCTCGCCGGTCCGGATCGTGTAGGCGGTCTCGACCGGCGAGACGAAGATCTTGCCGTCGCCGATGAACCCGGTGCGGGCCTTGTCCTCGATGGTGCTGATGACGGCCTCGACCTGCTCGTCTTCGACGACGGTGAGCAGCAGGGTCTTGGGGAGCTCGTCGTAGTAGATGGGGCCGACCTGGAGGCCCTTCTGCTTGCCGCGACCAAAGACGGCCATCTTGGTCAGCGAGCCGTAGCCGGCGCCCTCGAGCGCCTGCACGACCTCCTGCTCCTTCTCGGGCCTGATGAACGCGCGGACCATCTTCATCTCGGTTGTTCCTCTCCTCTTGAGCGGTGCCTTCTTTGTGACGGGACATCCGGCGTCCGGTGCCGGGCCCGGTGGTTCTAGCTGCAGCAGCCGGCGCCTCCGGCCCCGCATGAGCAGGGGCCTTCCGGTTTGGCGGGACCCGCGCAGGGCTCCTCCGCGAGCGCCCGGCGCATCCAGGGCGCCGGCTTGTCCCGCATGGTGGTCACGAGCTTGTAGGCCTCGGTCGAGATCGACGTGCCGGGCTCACCTTTGAGCGGCATGATCCCGCGGCGGACGAGTTTGGCGGCGGAAGGGCCGCCGATCTCGGTGAAGTAGACGATCTTGACGTCGGCGAGCTTGTCGATCTTGGCGGCGACGGCCTCGTCGTGCAGGCTGCCCATGCCGCGTGTGACCACGACCTCGGTGTCGAGGTCGCCTTCCGCGACGCGGCGCATCTCGATCAGTTCCGCGCCGTCGGGAGTGATGTCGTAGACGGCGAACTGGCCGGCGCGACCAAAGTGCTCGTCGATGCACGTGCCTGTCGATGTGGCGAACGCGACCTTCATCGCGTGCCTCCTTTCGGGGTGGCGGTCGGTGGTAGGGCGATCTGCGCGTGCTGCAGACTGCGGCCGGTGGTGGCTGCCGGACCGCGCTTGCGCTCACGTGAAGCGAGCGCGTTCGCGCAGGTGTCCACCAGCGTGGTCGCACCCGCGTAGCCGAGCGTGACCGCGCGCGAAGCGCCGTAGGTGGCGAACACGGGAAAGCCCGTCTCGACGTGCGCGGCGCCATGCAGAGCGGCGGTGCGTGCGCCGTGGCTGCCCGCGATGAGCAGCTCTGTGCGCGGACCGACGGTGGCGAAGTCGCCGACGGTCACCTGTCGTGCCCGCACACGCGCGGCATGCGGTGGTGCGGTGGGGACGACCACGTCGAGCTCGGCGGCGACCTCGCTGAGGAGCGCACAGAGCGAGAGCGCGTGGTCCGGCTCCAGGGCCAACGTCACGTCGGCGCCCGACAGCTCGAGATGGGCGTCTCTCATCGCGTCGACCAGCACGCGGCGCTGGCGCTCGAAGCGCGCGGGAGCCGGTATCCCCGACAGCAGCGTCAGCGTTGCGAGCAGCAGGTCAGTGGCGGCCAGCCCGTGCGCCGCATCGAGCACCGTGAACGGCGTCCCAAAGCGGTCACGCAGCGAGCGCGCGACCGGCTCGAGCGACGCGCCAAGGACGAGCGTGTGTGAGCTCAGGCCCAATGCCCGCACCTCCGCGAGCGTCGTGCCGCCCGCGGTCAGCGGCGAGAGGTCCTCTCGGCTTCCGTCGAGCGCGCCGAGGTCCGGCAGGAAGGTGGGCCGCAGGCCGAAGTCCTCGCACGTCTCGCGCAGCCACACCGCGTCGCCGGGCGTGAGGTGGGCGCCGCACAGAACCGTTATCCGGTCGGGGTCGCACACCGAGGCGGTCGGCCGGTCGAGAGCCAGCTCGGCGACGGCGGCGACGGCGGCGGCATAGCCCTCCTCAAGCCCCCCGTTGTAGTCGGGGGCACGGACCGCGAGGACCGTGGGCTCCACCTCCTTGTCGAGCCGTCTGGCCAGCGCGTCCGCGTCGTCGCCCTTGACCTCGGCCAGGGCCCCGCTCACCACCGCGATGAGTTCGGGCCGCTGCGCTTGCGGCTTGTGCGCGAACGAGCGGACGAGCTTCTCGGCGGCGTCCTCGCTTCCGAGAACCACCTCCTCGGTGAACAGCTTGGTGGTAGCGAGCGCGATGGGCTCGTTGAAGTGACGGATCATGAGGACCTTGCCGAGGAAGCTGCAGCCCTGCGCCGCGTGCAGCACCGGCAGCGCGGCGTCGATGCCCTGCAGTGCCAGGATCGCGCCGACGCTCGGCGCGTTCTTGAGCGGGTCGATGGCCGAGGATCGCTGCGCGGGGCGCACGTTGGCAGGCACGACCGGTGCGGGACAACTCGCTTCGGCAGCGGCCTGGGCCTCGTAGAAGCCGACGGAGCGGTGCAGATCGCGTGCGAGCTGAACCAGCCCCTCGTAGCCGGCATACGCGTGCTCGCGCTCCTGGTTGACGTCGATGAACGGCCAGCCCTCCTTGGCCGCCAGGTAGCGGTTGCGGCCGCCGGCGACGAGCAGGTCGGCGCCGTCCTCGGCAAAGAGCCGGCGTATCACGGCAGGCGAGATGTCCTCGATCAGCGGGACATCGTCACCCAGGATCCGGCGCACCTTCTCCTCGTCCTCGTGGCTGGACTTCTTGGTGCCGACGGCGACGATCTCGACGCCGAGGTCGCGCAGGGCCGAGGCCATCGACCAGCTCTTCACGCCACCGGAGTACAGCACCGCCCGTCGACCTCGCAGCGACTCATAGGGAGCGAGCGCTTCGGCCAGCCATGCCTCGCGCGCGGCGATCACGGACTCGACACGGGCCGCCACACCGACCGCTTCAGGTGAAGCCGCCTCGAGCACTTCTGCGATAGTGCGCAGGGAGCGGGCGGTCTGCTCGGCCCCGAAGAACGAGACCTCGACCGCCGGCACGCCCCAGCGGCGCGTGAGTCCTGAAGCGACGTTGATCAGTGCACGACTGCAAGAGATGGCCGCGACCTTGGCGTGATGGGCGTAGCGGATCTCCTCGAAGTGGGCATCGCCGGTGATGCTGCTGAGCAGGCGGATACCGCACTCGCGCAGGAGCGGTTCGACGAACCCGAGGTCGCCGGCCACGTTGTACTCCCCGATGAGCGTGATGTCGGTGGGGGTACAGCACGCCGGCTCGGCCGTGCCGATCACGTGCTCGAGCAGCACTTCACCTGCGATGCGGTTGCCGAGGTTCTTGGGCCCCACGAAGCCGGGAGCGTTGACCGGGATGACCGGCACCCACAGCTCGGCCGAGAGCCGCTTGCAGACCGCATCGATGTCTTCGCCGATGAGCCCGGTGACGCACGTCGCGTATACGAAGACGGCGGCGGGGCTCTCTCGGTCGACGACGTCTCGGACGGTGGCCTCGAGCCGCTGCTCACCGCCGTAGACGATGTCGAGCTCGCCGAGGTCGGAGGTGAAGCCGCGGCGGTGCAGGTCCCCGGCGGTCGAGTGCACGCCGCGGCCCTCCCAGGCGTTGCCGGCGCAGGCGATGGGGCCGTGGATCACGTGCGCGGCGTCAGCGATCGGCATCAAGACGATGGCCGCACCGTCGAAGGCGCAGCTCTCGCCCCCGCGCGACCGGCAGACCTTGTGCTTCGCATCGGCGTTGCATCCGTCCGCAAGCAGCTTGTCGAGTGAGATGGACATGGTGTTCGGCGTCCGGGTCCCGCTAGCGGACCAGGTCGAAGGACGGGGAATCGGCGGCGATCGCCTTGCGGTCCATCTCGTCGAGCACGGTGTTCACGAAGTCCATGAGCAGGTTCGTGGCGCCCTCGTAGCCAAAGATCGTGCGCTTGTGCAGGTGGTGACGATCGAAGAGCGGGAAGCCGACGCGGACGAACGTGGTGCCGGTGTCCTTCCACAGGAACTTCGCGTTGCTCGGGCCGACCAGCAGGTCGACCGGCTCGGTGAACATGAGCGAGCGCAGGTGCCACATGTCCTTCTTGTTCCAGACGGTGGCCTCAGCGCCAAACGGCGAGCTGGCGAGCAGTGCTTCGGCCGCCTTCTTGAACTTCTTGTCGCCGTTGGTGCACACGACGTGCACCGGCTTCATGCCCGTCTCGAGCGCGAAGCTGATGAGGCCGAGCAGGAGGTCGGGGTCGCCGACCATCGCGAGACGCTTGCCGTGGATGTAGGGGTGCGAGTCGACGATCGCGTCGACGGCGCGGGAGCGCTCGGCTTCGATCGACGCCGGCACGCACTTGCCGGTCAGGCGGGTGATCTCGGCCAGGAAGGCGTCGGTGGCGTTGATGCCGACCGGCTCGCCGGTGACGACGAACTCCTGTCCCCAGTCCTTGGCGATGTACTGCCCGGTCTTGACGGTCGAGGCGGCCTGCAGCGACACGGTCGCCTTGGCGTTCACGGCGTCGGCGGCTGCGGCCAGAGGCGTGCCGCCGGCTGGGTAGAGCTCGTAGTGGCCGGTGTTACCCGAGTCCACGACGTCGCTGTAGTCGGCGAGCATCGTGTAGTCGACGTCCATCGTGTCGAGCAGGCGCTTGATCTCGCGCAGATTGCCCGAGTAGCCATCGAAGCCGGGGATGATGTTGATCTTCTCCGTCTTCTCGCCCGGCACCGCGAGCTCCTCCAGGATGCCTTTGAGCATCACGTCGTAGCCGTTGAGGTGGCTGCCCGAGAAGCTCGGCGTGTGCGCGAACGGCACCGGCATGTCGGCCGGAACCGCACCGGCGTCCTTCGAGTTCTTGATGTAGGCGCGCAAGTCGTCGCCTATGACCTCGGCCATGCACGTGGTCGAGACCGCGATCATGGACGGCTTGTACAGCGCGTTGGCGTTCTCCAGGCCCTCGCTCATGTTCGACAGGCCGCCAAAGACCGCGGCGTCCTCGGTCATCGAGCTCGAGACCGTCGCGATCGGCTCTTTGAAGTGGCGGCTGAAGTAGCTGCGGAAGTACGAGGTGCATCCCTGCGAGCCCTGGACGAACGGCAGCGTCTTCTCGAAGCCGAGAGCCGCGAGGACGGCGCCGAGCGGCTGGCACGCCTTGGCCGGGTTGATCGAGACGCCCTCGCGGGCGAAGTTCAGCTCCCGGTACTCGGCGCTCTTGGTCCACTCGCTGATCTCGGCGACCTGAGCTGCCGAACAGCCGTTCTCGAACTCCTTCTTCGCCTCGAACTGCGCCTGATACTCCGGCTGGGCGAACAGGTCGTTGTGGTCTTTGATCTCCATCTGATGCCTCCTAGCTGGCCTGGCGCTCTGCGGGAGTGGCACACTCGGCCGGTGCGGCATCGCGAACGAGGCCCCATACCGGGCTGTTGACGGTCATGTCCATGTCGCGGGCGAAGATCTTGAAGCCGTCGAAACCGTGGTAGGGGCCGGAGTAGTCCCAGCTGTGCATCTGGCGGAACGGCACGCCCATCTTGTGGTAGGCGTACTTCTCCTTGATGCCGGAGCCGACCAGGTCGGGCTTGAGGCGCTTGGTGATCTCCTCGAGCTCGTAGGGCGTCGCGTCGTCGACGATCATCGAGCCCTCGGCCATGAGCGGGTACGTGCGGTTGTACTCGTCCTTATGACCGAACTCGTAGCCGGCGGCGATGATCTCCATGCCGAGGTCCTCGTAGGCGCCGATGACGTGGCGGGGGCGCAGGCCACCTACGTAGAGCATCACGGTCTTGCCCTCGAGCTTGGGCTTGTACTCGGCGATGATCGCGTCCATCTCCGGCTTCATGCGCTCGATGAGCGCCTCGGCGTTGGCCTGGATCGTCTCGTCGAAGTGGCTCGCGATCTCGCGGATCGAGGCGTAGATCTTGGTGGGGCCGAAAAAGTTGTACTCCACCCACGGCACACCGTAGGTCTCCTCCATGTGACGGCAGATGTAGTTCATCGAGCGGTAGCAGTGGATGAGGTTGAGCTTGGCCTTGGGGGCGTTGGCGAGCTCGGCGAGGGTCGCGTCACCGGTCCACTGCGCGATGACCCTCAGCCCCATCTCCTCGAGGATGCGCCGAGAGGCCCAGGCGTCACCGCCGATGTTGTAGTCGCCGATGATCGTGACGTCGTAGGGCGTGGTCTCGATCTCGGTGGCTTCCTTGTCGAAGACGTGGTCACGGATCGCGTCGTTGGCGATGTGGTGGCCCAGCGACTGCGACACACCGCGGAAGCCCTCGCAGCGGACCGGGACGACCGGCTTGCCGATGTCGGCGGTCTTGACCTTCGAGACCGACTCGATGTCGTCACCGATCAGACCGACCGGGCACTCGGACTGGACCGAGATGCCGCGCGCCAGCGGGAAGAGCTTGTCGAGCTCGTCGACGATGATTGCGAGCTTCTTGTCACCGCCGTAGACGATGTCGCGCTCCTGGAAGTCGGACGTGAAGTGCATCGTGCCGAAGGAGTCGACGCCGGTCTCACCGTTGTAGTAGTTGCGGCGGCTCCAGTTGGAGTAGGCGCCGCAGCCCACGGGCCCGTGGCTGATGTGGATCATGTCCTTGACCGGGCCCCACACGACACCCTTGGAGCCCGCGTACGCGCAACCGCGCACCGTCATCACGCCGGGGCGCGACTTCACGTTGGACTTGACCGCGCACGTCGAGCAACCGGAGGGGTCGTTCGGCTTGAAGTGCTTGGCGCGATCCGCACGAGCCTTCTCCGGATACACCGAGAGGATCTCGTCGATCACCTTCTGCGACTGATTGATCTTCGCTGACGGGGTGGTCATGGCTACGCCACCGCCCCTTCCTCGTCGACCACGTCCGGCTCCATGACGCCGAACTCCATGAGCAGCTCTTCGAGTTCGTCCTGGGTGATCGGGGTCGGGATGACGAGGTTCTCGTTCTCGACGATCTTCTTGGCGAGCTGGCGGTACTCGTCGGCCTGCTGGTGCTCCGCGTTGTACTGGATGACCGTCTTGCGGCGAAGCTCGGCGCGCTGGACCTCGTTGTCGCGCGGGATGAAGTGGATCATCTGGGTGCCGAGCTTGCGTGCGAGCGCCTCGATCAGCTCGTCCTCGCGGTCGGTGTTGCGCGAGTTGCAGATCAGGCCGCCCAGGCGCACGCCGCCGGACTGCGCGTACTTGAGGATGCCCTTGGCGATGTTGTTGGCGGCGTACATCGCCATCATCTCGCCGGAGGTGACGATGTAGATCTCCTGGGCCTTGCCCTCGCGGATCGGCATGGCGAACCCGCCGCAGACGACGTCACCGAGAACGTCGTAGAACACGAAGTCGAGGTCGTCGGTGTAGGCGCCCTCCTCTTCGAGGAAGTTGATGGCGGTGATGACGCCGCGACCGGCACAGCCGACACCCGGCTCCGGACCGCCGGACTCGGCGCACTTGACGTCGC
>CAZCRB010000063.1:0-8875 GCA_964500985.1 uncultured Eubacteriales bacterium | reverse complement strand
GTCACCACTCCACGATCCGGCGCTGACCCTCCAGCGACCTCACGTGCGTCGCATCTTGCACGACCTCGAGACACCCCTTGTACGCGCCTTCGGCGTCGCGCATCGCGAAGTAGCGGATCCAGATGAAGCTCCTTGGACCGCGCCGTCGGGGTGGATCAGACCACCACCGCGGGGGCCTTTGCCACTGCTTCCACCCTTGATGTCGCAGACCTTGCGACCAGTGTGTCTTCGGCCGGATTCGGCACATCGTGGGCGGTGGCGAACCGCTTCTCGCGCACGGGTCAGTGGCAGTCGACGGCGTTGACGGGCCTGAGTGGCGAGTACAACTTCACCTACGACGTCTCGGCAACGTCACCGGGCTCACCGACTCCACCGGTGCCACTGCGGCGACCTATGACTATGACCCGTTCGAGGTGCCGGTCGACACGGCCTTCGACGACACGGAGGTCGCACTTCTCAACCCGCTTCGCTACCGCGGCTACTTCTACGACGATGTGGTCGCGCTCTACGTGCTGCCGGCACGGGTGTATGACCCGGCGATCGCGCGGTTCTTGTCGCCCGACCCGGCACCGGCACACGTAGGTATGCCACAGACAGCGAACAGGTATGCGTACGCAGCTGCCAATCCCGTGTCGTACGTGGATCCGGATGGGCTCGATATCCTCCTAGGCAACTACTATCCTCCCGCTCAAGATGAGTTCGAGCCGGACATCCCGCAACAAGACTGGCAGCCCGGCGGTGGATACGGCACGAAGAAGACCGCAGGTCTGCACGTGGACACCGTGAAGTCATCAGGCCAGAAAGAGCGAGAGGCCGCTGAGAAGCGCAAAGCCGCACAGAGGCAGCGATCGGAGCACGGTGGTATTGCACTTGGAGGATTTGCGCTCAGCTCAGATGAGCTCGATCGCATACAGTTGAGTCTGTCGATACTCGCAACAGGGCTGACGGTTGCGGGGTTTGCACTTTCACTACCGGTACTCGGAACCTTTGGGACCGCTTTTGCTCTCATCGGCCTTGGAGTTGGCCTCACCAGACACTTTATGCGGGACAGGGGATACTCAAGCGCGGATCTCGGTATGGACTTGGCGGGAGCTTACGCCGGGGGGATGCTGTCGGGCGCGGGGCGGCTCGCAAAGGCGTCGATGGAAGCCGCGGAGCCCATCGTTGAACTTGGAAAGGTCATCTTTGACATCACCGAGACCGCGAACGCGACTTACGAGTACACAACGAAACACTGAAAGTGGAGGGCGTGTCGATGGAGTTCACGGTGCTCATCGGAATCACCTTGCTCGTGCTGCCCGGCGCGATCGCATATCAGCTGCTCCTCGTGCGCTGGCAGAAGCATGAACTAAGCGCACATCGGTTCCTGTGGCTTGGGAGTATGTTTGGTGCATCGGGCATCCTGTTCGTGATGGCCACAATCTGCGCGCTGGCGCGTTTCGGCATCGGCCTCTCCCTGGCCCTGATACTGGGGCTCTATGTCTCGGGTGTGGCGGCGAATCTCGCCTGGCAGCTATGGGGATACGATGACTTCCATTGGGGGGGACGTCTCAAGCGGGAACTCGCAGCCGAGCGCGTGGGCACAGTGGCGAAGCGAAAGGCGTAGGTTGCACTGCGATAGGGTGCAAGCTCTGGGCGGCGCTTGTGATCTTGCGGGCGACATCGCAGGCGCATGGGGAAGTGCGGCCCCGCGTATTGCCGGTACGCGGCCGCTGCGACCATGCGCGACGCGGGTGGACGAAGGGTGCTGCTAGCGCGCACACGTCCGTCCTGTCGGGCTACATGCCGGTTTCTTGAGGTGGGCTTGTCCTCATTTTCGCGTTCGCACTCTAAAGAGTGGTAGTGGGAGTTGGCCATCTTCGTTGACACCCTGGAAGTGGACTCTCGGGGATCTGAGGGGAGTCAGCGCATGGCGTACGCTTTGAAGTTCCGTACAGGCGGTACGCCCCGGCTCGAGGCCTGGAGTCAAGGCCACGGCTCACCAGATCACGGTCTCACCGGAGGTTGTACTGTATGCGGCCCGTGTCTTGGTTCTAGCGGCGAGTCTCCTTCTGGGTGCACGATCCGATCCAGTGGAACGGTCGACTTGCGAAGGATCTGGCGGCCGAGCGGGCAGCGCGGCGTGCGGCGAAGAGCGCCCGGATGCGCAACTAGTGCGCGCCACAGCCTCGGTCATGATGGCTGCCTGACCGGCAGCGATTGGCGCCTCCGATCATCGGAAGCTCCGCGAGGTGTGGCGGGCGGCTCCTGTGAGGAGAGTCAGGGTTTGGTCGCCCCAGCACCTTTCGTTGCGACAGCACCCTGCTACCACTCCACGATCCGGCGCTGACCCTCCAGCGACCTCACGTGCGTCGCATCCTGCACGACCTCAAGGCACCCCTTGTACGCGCCGTCGGCGTCGCGCATCGCGAAGTAGCGGATCCAGATGAACTTGGGTCCCATCTGGATCCAGAACTCGGCGACGTCCTTCTCGCCGGCCTTGAACGAGCTCAGGATCTCCTCGACCTTGTGGACGCTCTGGGGCGGGTGGCAGTTGCGGACCTCGCGGCCAATGGCGCCGGGGGAGCGGGGGAAGACGCGCTCGCCCTCTGAGTAGAAGCGCACGCGATCGTGCTCGTCGACAAAGCTCAGGTCGAAGGGCAGCACGCGCAGCATCACATCGAGCTGGTCGAGCGAGAGTGCGCCGGTCGGCAGCGGTAGCAGCATGCCGGCGCCGGTGTCGCCGGGCTCGGGCGCCGATGCGCTCGCAGCCGCGCGGCCCGCATCGCCCTGCGGGCCCTCGATCCAGGCGTAGCCGATCTCGGCGTCGCCGGAACCGATCCGCTCCCACTCCTCGGCCGTGACCACACCGAGCGCGGTGGGGAAGAGGATCTTCTCCTCCTTGTAGACCATGTCGTCGACCATGGTGAGTGTCTCGGGCAGCGTGGTCGTGAGGCCGGAGACGTCACCGGCCGCGGCAAGCGCGCGGGCGTTCTTGATGCGGCCGCGGATGTCGTCGTCCAGGCCCCACATGACCTTGGTGGGCCCCTCGACGCCGTGCGTCTCGAGCACCGGGAACAGCTGGTTCTCCTTGCGCAGGTAGTGCACGTCGATCTGGGCGAGCCGCTCGAGCTCGGCGCCGGTCTCGGTCAGCGCCTCCGGATCCGAGCCAGCCGCCAGCCGGTCGAGCAGGCAGCGCAGCGACGCCGTGATCTCGGCGACCACCACGTTCTCGCGCTGGTACGAGTCGACCGGGTGACCGGCCGCGACCGTGGCGTCGGGCTTCTCCTCCAGCGCGTCTTTGAAGACGGTCACGTGCACGTCGCACAGGCGCGTGACCTCCTCGACCGGCATGCCCTCCGCGATGAGGGCCTGCTCGAGGCGCGCGATCTCCGTGGCGTCGATTCCCAGCGTCAGCGCGTCGAAGTCCGCCTTGACGTCGGCGACGGATGCGCCGTCGTGCAGGCGGCGGATGATGGCCTTGAGCTGCTCTTGGCGGCGCTCGGACTCCTCGGCCGAAAGCTGCGGCTCGCCGCCGCCGCTCTCCTCGGCGACGATCTCGCGCCGGGCGACCTCGCTGCGCACGTCGTCGAGGAACTTCTCGACCTCGACGTCGGCCATCGAGGCGGCGGTCTCGAGCGTCGCGACGCGCGCGACGGTGTTGTACAGGACCGGGTTCTCGAGCTTCTTGAAGTCGTCGGCGTACGCGACGAGCCACTCGCGCAGGTAGGGGTAGGCCTCGATCAGCTCGTGGACGGTGGTCTTCTCTGTGATGGTCATCGTGGTTCCTCTCCGCACGGATTCACGCGCCCAGCATATATGACCAAATCAGTAAGGTATTTGACCGAAGTCAATACATGACTGAATTACTAGGAATTCAGTGTGAGCCCACCCATTGCCCTGCGGCCCGGCTACGCCTCGTCCATGAGCGAGCGCCCCACGCTGAACGCGTCGGCCACCTTCTCGCCCACGCGGCGGTACTCGCGCGAGCCCGCGATGTAGACGAGCGGGTCGAGCGCCTCGATGTCGACGAGGTCAGAGTCGGCGGCGGTCAGGACGGACTCCTCGGCGTGGACCTCGACGATCTCGCCGATCACCACCACGTAGCTGCCGACCTCGACCTCCTGGGTCACGGCGCACTCGATGTTGTAGGGGCACTCGGCGATCAGCGGCGTGGGCGTGGCGTGTCCCGGCTCGAGCGTCAGGCCGGTCGCCGCCCACTTGTCGGTCTTGCGGCCGGTCGCCAGCCCGCAGAAGTCCACGACCGCGGCCATCTCGGCGGTGGGCACGTTGACGGAGAAGGTGCGGGTCTCTCGGATGAGCTCGAGCGTGCGGCGTGACTCGCGAAGGCCCATGGCGATCGACGGCGGGGTGGAGCTGACCACGTTGATCCACGCCACGGCGAGCGTGTCGGCCTCGCCCATGGTGCCGCCCACGACCAGCGGGCAGGGCATGGGGAAGAGCCGTTCGACGGGACCGAGTCGCTTCTTCACGGGGCGCCTTTCTCGTGGGGGAGTGGATGCGGGCTACTCAACGGAGTCTACCCGCGCGCAAAGCGGCCGTTCGCCGGCGGGAGGCAAACGCCTGCGGGAAGGTGCGGATTGGGCACTTGCTCGCTGCGGCGGTCGCCTCTAGACTTCTCGAAACTTGAACGATGTCCCGGCACAGGCGTTGGGACCCCAGTGGGAGAGGAGGTGCGATCGAGCGATCATGGTCCGCCCTTCGGAGTTCCAGATGATGATGGACATGATGATGACCCGGCCCGGGTCTATCGGCGTTTACGCCGGATCCGGGCGGCCCTTGGCCGGCTGCTAGCGCAGTCGGGAATCATCTGAACCGACATCACACTCCGAAAGCGAGCAGATCATGAGCGATTCGACCGCACCCCGTTTCGACACCGTGGCCGTCCACGGCGGCGCCTCTCCCGATCCCACCACCGGCGCGCGTGCCGTCCCGATCTACGCGACCGCCGCCTACAACTTCAAGGACACCGAGCACGCCGCCAACCTCTTTGGCCTGCGCGAGTTCGGCAACATCTACTCGCGCATCATGAACCCGACCAACGACGTGTTCGAGACCCGCGTCGCCGGCCTGCACGGCGGCTCGGCGGGACTGGGCACCTCCTCGGGCCACGCGGCCGAGGTGCTCTCGCTGCTCAACGTCGCCGGCTCGGGTGACTCGATCGTCGCGTCCACCTCGCTGTACGGCGGCACCTGGAACATCTTCCTGCACACGTTCCGCCGCCTGGGCATCACGGTCCGCTTCGTCGAGCCGACCGACGTCCAGGGTTTCGTGGACGCGAGCGACGACACCACCACCGCGTGGTTCGTCGAGACGATCGGCAACCCGCGCCTCGACGTCCCCAACATCGGGGCGCTGGCGACGGCCGGCCGCGAGCTGGGCATCCCGCTCTTCGTCGACAACACCTTCGCGACCCCGTACCTCTTCCGTCCGATCGAGCACGGCGCCGCGGTCGTCATCGAGTCGCTGACCAAGTGGCTCGGCGGGCACGGCACCTCGATCGGCGGCATCTTGATCGACGGCGGCAACTTCGACTGGTCGCAGGGCCGCCACCCCGGCTTCACCGAGCCGGACCCGAGCTACCACGGCCTGAAGTTCTGGGACGTCTTCGGCGACTTCCCGGGCCTGGGCAACGTCGCCTTCGGCATCCGCGCCCGCGTCAACCTGCTCCGCGACCTGGGCAGCTCGCTCTCGCCGTTCAACGCGCAGCAGTTCCTGCTGGGCGTCGAAACGCTCTCGCTGCGCGTCCAGCGCCACAGCGACAACGCGCTCGCGGTCGCGAAGTACCTCGAGGCACACCCCAAGGTCTCGTGGGTGACGTATCCCGGCCTCGACTCCCACCCCACCAAGGCCAACGCGGACAAGTACCTCACCAACGGGTACGGCGGCGTCATCGTCTTTGGCGTCGAGGGCGGGCTCGAGGCGGGCAAGGCGCTCATCGAGAACGTGCAGCTCTTCAGCCACCTCGCCAACGTCGGCGACGCCAAGTCGCTGATCATCCACCCGGCGTCGACCACCCACAGCCAGCTGTCCGGCGAGGAGCTCGACCGCGCGGGCATCGGCCCGGACTTCATCCGCCTGTCCGTGGGCATCGAGGACATCGACGACATCATCGCCGACCTCGAACAGGCCCTGGCGCAGGTGTAGGCGATGGCCGCCGCGCCACACACCTCACCGTGGGACGACGTCGGCAGCGCCGGCGTCGTCCCCGAACGCACCATAGAGCTCAGCGACGTGCGCCTCGCCTCGGGGCGCACGCTCGCGCGCGTGACGGTGACCTACGAGACGCTCGGCACGCTCTCGCCGGAGCGGGACAACGCGATCCTGCTGTGCCACGCACTGTCCGGTGACGCGCACGTCGCGGGATGGCGCGAGGACGATGCGCGCGCGCTCGGCTGGTGGGACCCGATGGTCGGTCCGGGCAAGGCGTTCGACACCGACCGGTACTTCTTTGTGTGCGCCAACGTGCTCGGCGGGTGCAGCGGAACCACCGGCCCGGCCAGTATCGACCCGGAGACCGGCAAGCCCTACGGGCTGTCGTTCCCGGTCGTGACGGTCGAGGACATGGTCGACGTCCACGCCGCCCTGCTCGACGAGCTGGGCATCGAGCGCCTTCTCGCGGTGGGGGGCGGCTCGATGGGCGGCATGCAGGCGCTCGCCTTCGCGCGCCGCTACCCGCAGCGCACCGCCTCGTGCGTGGCGATCGCTACCACCTGGCGCTTGGCCGCGCAGGCGATCGCGTTCAACGAGGTCGGCCGCACCGCGATCCTCGGCGACGCCGCGTTCGCCGAGGGCGACTACTACGGTCACGGCGTCCCGCGCCACGGCCTGGCGGTCGCGCGCATGATCGGGCACATCACGTACCTCTCGGACGAGTCGATGCACGAGAAGTTCGGGCGCCGGCTGCGCGACCGCGACGGGCACGCCTTCGACTTCGTCACCGAGTTCGAGGTCGAGAGCTACCTCGCCTACCAGGGCAAACGCTTCACGGAGCGCTTCGACGCCAACACCTACCTGTTCATGACCAAGGCGATGGACTACTTCGACCTGTGCGAGGGCGCCGATTCGCTCGCCGAGGCGCTCGCCGGCACGCCGGTCCGCTTCCTCGTGCTGTCGTTCTCGAGCGACTGGCTGTTCCCCACCTACCAGTCGCGCGCGCTCGTCGACGCCCTGCAGGCGGCGCACGCCGAGGTCAGCTTCGCCGAGATACCCTCGCCCTACGGCCACGACGCGTTTCTGCTCGAGCCCGAGGCGCAGCACCAGCTCGTCGAGCCGTTCCTCGAGCGCGCTCTTGCCGAGGTCCGCGGAGGTGATGGCCGATGAGCCCGGCAGACCTGTTGCGTGCCGACCTGCGGCTCATCACCGAGCTCGTGCCGCAGGGGAGCCGCGTGCTGGACCTGGGGTGCGGCGACGGCTCGCTCATCGCCCACCTGCGCGACGAGCGCGGCTGCGTGGTGCGCGGCATCGAGCTCGATCGCGCCGACATCGCGGCGGCCATCGCCCGCGGCATCTCCGTCGTCCAGGCCGACCTCGACGAGGGGCTCTCGGCGTACCCGGACGGGGCGTTCGACCTCGTCGTGCTGTCGCAGACCCTGCAGGTGGTGCGCAAGCCGTCGCTCGTGCTGCGCGAGATGCTGCGGGTCGGGCGGCGCGGCATCGTGTCGTTCCCCAACTTCGGCTACTGGAAGGTGCGCGGCTATCTGGGCCTGCGGGGCCGGATGCCGGTGGCGCGCTCGATCCCGTACAGCTGGTACGACACGCCCAACATCCACCACACGACGATCAAGGACTTCCGCGACTTCGTGGCCGCCAACGGCGGCGCCATCGAGACCGAGATCCCGCTGCTGACGGAGAACTGGCACCGCGCGAGCGTCCGGCGCGTGGGCGTGTGGCCCAACCTGCTCGCGGACACCGCGGTCGCGGTCGTTCGCGCCGCTGAGTGACCGTTCGTCGCTTAGTCGCACCACCGACACGGTTCAGGGCGTACTATGCAGCGGGAGCCCGTGTGGGCTCTCGTGCTCCTCTGGTCGGTCAAACACGCGAGAGGTACCTGCATGAGCGACGCCGACGTCAGGGCCCTATCCTGGGATGACGCCCCGCTGCCGTATCAGTCCCTTGACGCCGACGGTTGCGTCCTCGACGTCAACGCGCGCTGGTGCGAGTTCTCCGGCTACACGGCCGCCGAGGCCATCGGTCGCGACTACGTGGACTTCGTTCCCGAGGACCACCTCGATGACTTCCACGCGACGTTCCGCGTCTTTGCCGAGAAGGGCTATCTCGACGGCAGGGACTGCTTCTTCAAGCGCAAGGACGGCGCCACGCGCCGCGTCCTCATCTACGGGCGGATGGGCGCCGGTCACGGCCGCGACGCCGTGTCCCACTGCATGGTCGTCGACATCACGGAGCACCGCGAGGTCCAGCAGGCCCTCGAGGACTCCGAGGCCCGCTATCGCAGCCTCTTCCAGCTCGCGCCCAACCCCGTCGTCGTCCACGACGGCCGCGACATCGTCATGGCCAACGCTGCTGCCGCCAAGTTCCTCGGCTTCGACGAGGCCTCCGACCTGGTGGGGGAGCCGGTCGCCAAGCTCGTCCATGAGGACACGATGCCCACGGTGCGCGAACGCGTGGGCCGCATGATGAACGAGGACTGGGTGGCCCCGCTCTCCGTCGAGCAGTTCGTCCGTCGTGACGGCTCGACGGTGTACGGCGAGACCATCGCCTCGCCCGTCACGGTCGGCGGGCGCCGCGTGATCCACGTCGCCGCCATCGACCTGACGGCGCGCAGGGAGGCCGAGCGCGCCCTGCAGGAGAGCGAGAGCCGCTACCGCCAGCTGTTCGATTCGGCGGTCGACGGCATCGTCGTCCATGACGGCGT
>CAZCRB010000062.1:0-8930 GCA_964500985.1 uncultured Eubacteriales bacterium | reverse complement strand
ACGGTGACCAACGAGGCCAACGGTCAGCCGATCACCGACGCCGAGGTCACCGCCTGGGAGTATGACGCTGACTTCGGCGAGTGGTTCTGGGCCGACTTCGCGATCACCGAGGCCACCGGTGAGTACGTCTTCACCAACGAGTACCTCAACTCGGGCGTGGACTACCTCGTGAGCTTCGACGGCCCCGGCTTCATGCCTGAGCTCTACGACAACCTCGCGATGACCGCGTTCCCCGAGGGTACGCTCCTGAACTGGGACGGCGGCGCCCCCATCACCGGTATCGACGCCGCGCTGACTCCGGGCACCGTCACTCCGCAGCGTGTCGCGGCCGCCACCCGCTTCAGCGGCTCGGCCGCCGTGGCCGCGATGCAGCTCGACATGGACCCGACGACCCCGGGCACCCAGTGGCAGCCCGATGTCTACAACATCGTGATCGCCTCGGGCGAGGACCGCGCCGCCGCCGACCCGCTGTCGGCCGCCGGCCTCTGCGGCGTCTACGGCGCCCCGCTGTTCCTCGTGAGCTCCTCCTCGGTCGAGCAGCCGGTCAAGCAGGCCATCAAGGACATGGTCGACGCCTCTGACGGCCCCGTGACCATCCACGTCGTGGGCGGCAAGATGTCCGTGCCCGACGCCCGCGTCAACGAGATCCTCGCCTACTGCGGCGCCGGCTCCAAGCTCACCTCCGAGCGCGTGCTCGCGGGCGGGTCGCGCTACGACCTCGCCGCGGCGATCGCTCGCCGCATGGTCGACGAGATGGGCGTGCCCTCCACGGTCCTGGTGGCCAACGGCGCCGACCAGACCAAGTTCTTCGACGCGCTGTCGCTCTCGCCGCTCTCCTACTACCAGGAGTTCCCGATCCTGCTGGTCGAGGCCAACGCGATCCCGGCCGCCACGCAGGCGACCATCGATGAGCTGAAGAAGGCCAACCCGGCCCTCGACGTCATCGTCGGCGGCGGCGCCAAGACGGTCTCCGACACCGTCAAGGGCAAGCTCGGCGCCACCCGCTGGGCCGGTAGCACGCGCTACAGCACCGCCACGACCATCGCCGACAACGCCATCGACATGGGCTGGCTGTACCCCAACACCGTCGGTGTCGCGGCCAAGCTTCCCGATGCGCTGACCGGCGGCACGTTCCTCGGTTCGCGCGGCGGCGTGCTCGTCCTCACCGACGGCGCCTCGCTGTCCGATGAGGCCGGCTCGTGGCTCAGCTCCAACAAGTCGTTCATCGAGGAGTGCTTCCTCCTTGGCGGCGAGAAGAGCCTGACCAAGCCGGTCGCTGCCGAGATCGCTGGTATTCTCGAGTAGCACACCGCGCTTGACGCAGAACCACTGGCGAGGCCCCGGCGCACCTGCCGGGGCCTCGCTTGCGTTTGTCGGTTGAAGCCGAGCGCGCCCTCGTCCACACTTACCGGGTATCCACACGACGCCGGCCCGACCGGTCCGTTGACCGCATCCTTCTGGAGGCAGCGCATGACCATCGACAACATCCCGCGCACTATCTGGTGGGAGGACGGCAAGGTCTACCTGATCGACCAGACCCGCCTTCCGCTCCAAGGTGACGTGCTCGTCTGCAACACCTACGACGGCGTCTGCCTGGCCATCAAGACGCTCGCCGTGCGCGGCGCGCCCGCCCTCGGCGTCGCTGCCGCCCTCGCGCTCGCGCTGTGGACCGCCACCGACGGCGCCGAGCTCGAGACGGTCGAGGAGTACCTCGACGGGCTCGACGAGATCGCGACCGAGGTCATGGCGACCCGACCCACCGCCGTCAACCTGTTCTGGGGCGCCGAGCGCATCCGCGCCATCGCTCGTGGCAACGCCGATCTGGGCCTCGACGAGCTGCGCGCGCTCGTGATCCAGGAAGCCGAGAACATGATCGCCGAGGACGAGGCGCGCAACCGCGCGCTGGGCGCCCACGGAGCCGACCTGCTGCCCGACAACGCCAAGGTGCTGACGCACTGCAACGCCGGGTCGCTCGCCACCGCGTACTTTGGGACCGCACTCGGCGTCATCTTCGCCGCCCACGAGCAGGGCAAGATCGAGCACGTCTGGGTCGACGAGACCCGCCCGGTCAACCAGGGCGGCCGCCTCACCGCGTGGGAGCTGCGCGTCGCCGGCGTGCCGTCCGCGCTCATCGCGGACAACATGGCCGCGAGCATCATGCGCCGCGGCTGGGTCGATGCCGTGATCGTCGGCGCCGACCGCATCGCCGCCAACGGCGACACCGCCAACAAGATCGGCACCTACGGGCTCGCGGTCCTGTGCAAGGAGCACGGCATCCCGTTCTACGTCGCCGCGCCGTCCTCGACGGTGGACCTGACGTTGAGCAGCGGCGATCAGATCGAGATCGAGGAGCGCGACCCGCGCGAGCTCGAGGGCTTCACCGTCTCGGGCAGCTTCGAGCCCGAGGGCGACGCCTGGCGCGCCTTCGATGCGCTGACCGCCAACGGCGACTACGAGGTCCCGATGACCAAGGGCCACGCGATGAACATCAGCCGCAAGGGCGGCGGGTTCACGTTCGACGCCTGGTTCAAGATCACGCCTCCCGGCATCAACGTCTTCAACCCGGCCTTCGACGTGACGCCGGCCGAGTACATCACGGCGATCATCACCGAGTGCGGTGTGGTGCGCCCCGAGCCCGACTTCGAGACGGCGCTCGCGGTCTCGTGCATGGGCACCGGCGGGATGCACGAGCTTGGCCTCGAGGAGTCCACCGGCGAGGTCTACCGCCCGGCGGGCCCCGATACCGCCGCGCCGGGCGAGTGACCCGCCGAGAAGCAGCGAGACCTCGATGACAGCGGGCGCCCTGGCCACGACGATCCTCACGTTTGCCGCGATCGTCGGGGTCGGGGCGCTTGTGCGTGCGTTCGGGCTGCTCAAGCCGGCGGATGCCAAGCCGCTCAACACGGTGATCATCTACGTGGGCCTGCCGGCCTTCATCTTCCAGGCGGTCCACCGCGCGCAGCTCGGCCCCGACCTGTGGCGCGTCGTGCTCGTGTCGTGGGGCGTGTTCGCGGTGACGCTCACGCTCGCGTGGCTCGTGACCCGCGTGCGCGGGATGGCGCCTGCGCGGGCCGGGGGGTTCATGCTTGCCTCGGCCTTTGGCAACACGGGGTTTCTCGGCTATCCGGTGACGGCGGCGCTGTTCGGTGCCGGCGTGGTGCCGGTCGCGGTGTTCTCGGATGTGTTCGGGACGGTCTTCGCCATCATGCTCGTGGGCCTGCCTCTCGCGGCGCGCTTGGGCGGCAA
Source organism: uncultured Eubacteriales bacterium (assembly GCA_964500985.1). Classification (GTDB taxonomy): domain Bacteria; phylum Actinomycetota; class Coriobacteriia; order Anaerosomatales; family PHET01; genus CAZCRB01. The sequence continues at coordinate 5,684 of CAZCRB010000062.1, read as the reverse complement.
GGGGCACAAGGTCAACGTCGTGCGAGAGATCGCGACGTTTCCTGCGGTCATCGCGTTGCTGGTCGGCCTGGCGATGCGCTCGGTGGCGCTGCCGGCCGCGGTCACATCCGGTTTAGACCTGCTTGCTAGCCTGGTCGCGCCGCTCATCATGATCTCGGTCGGGCTGTCGCTCAGGCCGCGCGCGATGGCTGCGGGGCTCCTCGACCTGGGCCTGGTCGGTGCGCTCAAGCTCGCCGTCGCCCCGGCGCTTGCGCTCGCGGTGGGCTCGGTGCTGCTCTCCGGCGTCCCGCTGACGGTCGCCGCGCTGCAGGCCGGCATGCCGTCGATGATGCTCACGCTCGTGGTGGGCGAGCGCTATGGGCTGGATTCCGACTTCATCGCGTCGGCGATCTTCCTGACCACGGTGCTCAGCGCGCTCACGATCCCGCTCGTGATGCTCGCGGCCGGGTAGGGGGGCGTCGGCGCCGCGGAGGTGCCGATGCGCCTGCTTGCCGGTCTTGCCGAGCTGCTGGCTCCCACGCGCTGCGCGTGTTGCGAGCTACCCGGCGAGCTGCTGTGCGCCGCGTGCGAGCGCGCGCTGCCGCGCGTCGAGCCGCTCAGTGCCTGTCCGCGCTGCGGTGCGCCGTTCGGCGCGCTCACGTGCACCGAGTGCTGGTCGACGGAGTTCGCGTTCGAGGCGGGCCTGGCGCTCGCGGAGCTCGACGGGAGCCTGCCGCGCGCCATCGTGCTGCACAAGGACGCGGGCGAGCGGCGCCTCGGGGCCGTGCTCGGCGCCCTGCTCGCCGAGTGCGTCGTCGTGCGTTGGGGGCAGTGGCCGGACGCGGTGGCGTGGATCCCGCCCACCCCCGCGGCGCTCGCGCGGCGGGGCTTCGACCACGCGCGCGGGATCGCCGAGCCCGTCGCCCGACGCGTAGGCGCGCCGCTCGCCGGCCTGCTCGCGCGCTCCAACGCCCGCGACCAGCGCGTCTTGGGGCGCACGGACCGCTCGCGCAACGCGGCCGGTTCGCTCGCCGTCGTCGCGCCCGCCGTTCCGGCGCGCGTGCTCCTCGTCGACGACGTGCTGACCACCGGGGCGACCCTCGATGCCGCGTCGCAGGAGCTGCTCGCGGCGGGCGCCCAGGCGGTCCGCGTCGCCGTGATCGCGCGGGCCTGGTGAGCGGGGAGGGGATGTGGGTCCGCATTTGCTAGAATCGGCGTGCTTCTGCCCGGGTCTGTGGTTGCGGGCGACTCGTCGCCCTAGTCCATGGTAGATGCGGCCAAAAGGATCCACGTAATCGAGGTGCCCTCGGGTGGCTCGTGAGCATGGCGCATCTTAGGGGTAAGTCGTACCGTCCGGTCCAGCCATCCCGGCTGGCGGGCGAGAGGGCCGGTAGTGAGATCACATCAAGCGGAAGCCCCGGTATGCGAGTGTGGGGTCAAAGACCAGGTCAGCCGGGCAGAAGCACCCTGTTCTCGGCGCACGGGCAACCGGCGCCGCAACACCGGACCGCGCGGCAGCCGCGCGGTGGCGGAAGGAGTCCGATGAGGCGGATCGTCACCGTTGCCTCCCTGTGCGTGGCAGTGCTGGTCGTCGCGCTGATGACCGCGTGCGGCGCGCCCAAGCCTGAGGCCCCGACGCCCCAGGTCGCACCGCCCGCGCTGCTCAAGGCGGGTGTGCTCAAAGCGGGAGTGGACCTCTCCACGCCGCCGTTCGCCGGCACCGATAACGGGCGCAAGGCCGGGATCGACATCGACGTTGCCAAGGCGCTCGCGTCGCAGCTCGGACTCAAGGCCACGTTCGTCGACGTCAAGCCGTCGGAGGCCGCTTCGGCACTCGCGCAGGGCAAGGTCGACGTCGTGATGTCGGTGCCCTACGACGCGGCGCTGACCGAACTGTCGCTCGCCGGCACCTACCTCGATGACGCACCGGCCTTCTGGGTCGCCGTCGAAGGCACCAAGTCGGTCGAGCCGTCGTTGACGCTCGACAACGTCGAGTCGCCCGTCATCGCCGCCCAGCAGGGTTCGCCCGCGTTCTGGGCGATCCGCTCCGAGTACGGCTCGGACACCCTCGAGCCCTACGACTCGTTGCGTGCCGCGCTCGAGTCCCTGGCCGCCGGTGAGGTGCCGCTCGTGGCCGGCGATGCGCTCGTGGGCGCCTACATCGCCCGCGACCTGCCCTCGATCCGCTTCGCGGGCCAGCTCGCGCCGGCCACGCCACTGTCCGTGGCCGTCAAGCCGGACAACGTCGCCCTCGGCGACGCGGTGCGCAGCGCTCTTGACCAGCTCGCGGCCGACGGCGTCTTCGACCAGGTCCTGCGCACGTGGGCCGGAGACACGCTGCCCGCACTCGACGGGGCAACGGCTCCCGTCTCGGGCGAGGAGTCCGCGACGCCCTAGCAAACCACCCGCTATTCGTATCGCCACCAGAGGCCGCCGACCACAAATCGGCGGCCTCTGTGCATACAATCGGCTAGGTATTGCATATATGTCGTCACTCAGTCGCGGAATTGCAGAACAGGTGTATGATTATGCACTGGGTTTCGATGCGTGCGCGCGGAAGGGCCGCCAGCACGCCGACAACGGAACGAGGAGGAGAGATGTTGAAGGCTCGTAAGATCACGCTGGTCCTGCTTGCGCTCGCACTCGTCCTCAGCCTCGCGGGTCTTGCGGGCTGTGGCGGTACGGACGACAAGACGACGACTGAAAAGCCCGCCGCCACGCAGGTCAAGAGCGTCGACGACCTCAAGTCCGGCGACAAGGTCGGCGTCCAGTCCGGCACCACCGGCGAGCAGTGGGCCAAGGACAACCTCGCCTCCAAGGGCATCGAGGTGGTCCCGTACGACGATATCCTCGCGGCCTTCGCGGCCCTGCAGGCCGGCGACGTCGTTGGTGTCATCAACGACCTTCCGATCTCCCAGGACGTCGTCAAGGACGAGACCCGCGGCCTCGAGGTCGTGCAGGAGATCCCGACCGGTGAGGCGTACGGCTTCGCGTTCAACAAGTCGAACACCGCGCTGCGCGACGCTGTGAACTACGGTCTCGCCCAGGTCATCGACTCCGGCGAGTACAACACGATCTACAAGACCTGGTTTGGTGCCGAGCCGGCCTCGATGCCGACGCAGACCGCCACCGCCAGCAAGCCCGCTTCTGCTCCCAAGACGCTGATCCCGGGCAAGATCCAGGTCGGCTCCGACACGGCCTTCCCGCCGTTCGAGAACGTCGAGGGTGCCGAGACCGTCGGCTTCGACGTGGACCTGATGAAGGCCATCGGCAAGCAGATCGGCCTCGAGGTCGAGTTCAAGACCTACAAGTTCGACGCGCTGATCACCGGCGTGCAGTCGGGCACCGAGTTCGACATGATCGGTTCGGCCATGACGATCACCGAGGAGCGCGCTCAGTCGGTGGACTTCTCGAACCCCTACATCAACTCGAACCAGTCCCTGACGGTCGTAAAGGCCCAGTAACCAAGGGCACCAGTCGCAATAACGAGAGGGCCGGCGGCGCGTGCGTCGCCGGCCCCTCATTCTCCGGAGGGTGGCACAGGCACGGTGAGCGCGATACAGGAGTGGTGGCAGACAAACCCCATCACAAACCAGTTCTTGAACTTCGAGGTGATCAAGGAGTCCATCCCGATCATCCTCACCGCGTTCCCGGTCTCGCTGCTCTTTGGGGTCGGCGCGTTTGTGATGGCGATCCCGGCGGGGCTTGTGCTCGCGTTCATGAAGATGGCCAAGACCCGCTGGCTCCGTTACCCGGCGACCCTCTACATCGACGTGGTCCGCGGAACGCCGCTGTTCCTGCAGATCCTCATCGTGTTCTTTGGTATCCCGCTCATCCCGCTGTACCGGACGATCGTGCTGTCCAACCCGTGGATGAAGGAGCCGTTCCTGTTCGGCCTCGACTTCACGCTGTACATGCGCGCGTTCATCGTGCTGTCGTTCAACTCGGCCGCCTACATGGCCGAGATCTTCCGCGCCGGCATCCAGTCGATCCCGCGCGGTCAGATGGAAGCCGCTCGCTCGCTCGGCATGACCTTCCCGGCCGCCATGGCCTACGTCATCATCCCGCAGACGGTGCGGCGCATCCTGCCGACGATGATGAGCGAGTTCATCTTGCTGTTCAAAGACACCGCGCTGCTCGCCGCAGTCGGCATCGCCGAGATGACGCTGCGTGCCCGCCAGATCGTGGCGACCACGCTCAACGCGTCGCCCTACATCGTGGCGGCCGGCTTCTACCTTCTCGTGACCATCCCGCTTGGCCGCCTCGTGGCCAGGCTTGAGGACAAGCTCGCCGAGTCCGAGGGTGCCGGCGGCGGCAAGCGTCCGCCCACACTCGACGCGACCGCGATCGACGCCGATCACGTCATACCGCACAGCAACCCGATCCCGATGCAGGACTAGGGGAGAGCGCAATGAGCACCGACACCGCAACCGCCCCCGAGATGGACACCCTCGACGCGAACACCGCCGGCGACACGACCGCCGCGCCGGAAGTCGAGGCCATCGTCCGCATCAAGGGCCTCAAGAAGGACTTTGGCGACCTCGAGGTCCTCAAGGGAGTCGATCTCGAGGTCCGCAAAGGCGAGGTCGTCGTGATCCTCGGCCCGTCCGGCTCGGGCAAGTCCACGCTGCTGCGCTGCGTCAACCGGCTCGAGGAGTCCAGCGGCGGGGAGATCTGGTTCGAGGACGTGCTCGTCACCGACAAGAAGTCGGACATCAACGCGGTGCGCGAGCGCATCGGCATGGTGTTCCAGTCGTTCAACCTCTTCCCGCACCTGACCGCCAAGGGCAACGTCATGCTCGCCCAGCGCCGCGTCCTCAAGCGCTCCAAGGACGAGGCTGCGCGCATCGCGGTCGAGCAGCTCACCCGCGTGGGCCTGGGCGACAAGATCGACTACTACCCCGCACAGCTCTCCGGCGGTCAGCAGCAGCGCGTCGCCATCGCACGCGCGCTCGCGATGAACCCCCACGTGATGCTGTTCGACGAGGCGACCTCCGCCCTCGACCCCGAGCTCGTCCGCGGCGTTCTCGACGTCATGCGCCAGCTCGCCGAGGCGGGCATGACCATGATGGTCGTCACCCACGAGATGGGCTTCGCGCGCGATGTCGCCGACCGCGTCGTGTTCATGGACGAGGGCGTCATCGTCGAGGAGGGCACGCCCGACGAGGTCTTCGACAGCCCGCAGAACGAGCGGACCCAGGACTTCCTCGGCCACATCTCGTAGCGCCCTCAGCTCCGCCACACTCGCCACACCTGCCGCATCCCCCTACGCATCACCCGTAGGTACCGTCGCGTCGGGCTCCAATCGCCCATCAGGGTGAAAGCGCAGCTCGGGCATCATCCGCGCGGGTGATATACCGGCGCGTCGACCTCACCGCGGGAACGCACACTATGCGCGTGCATTGGGGGCGATTCGCCGTGCGTTCCGGAATCTCGGTCGCAAGTTCACCGCCCGCTCTGCGTTAGCGGGCCATCTCCAAGCACCTGCTCTGCGCCCCGGTGCGCGCGGTCTCGGCTCGATCTCCGCCAAGGAGGCGAGCAGACGAGCCGAGCGCCTCTGGGGAGGGATGCGCTATGAAGGTTCGATGGCAGGGAAGGGCCGCTTCGATTCTCGCGGGAGCGCTGGTGCTCGCACTTGCGCTCGCCTTGATGGTGTCGACGGCGGCCGCGGAAGACATCAACGCGGTACGCGTCACCAACGATCC
>CAZCRB010000061.1:0-9059 GCA_964500985.1 uncultured Eubacteriales bacterium | reverse complement strand
CTACCGCTGCTCGAGTCTCGGTGCCGCCGGGTAGAACGGCTCGACCACCCGCGGCTCCTCGTCCGGGACGAACCCCTCCACGCCGAGCACCTCCCTGAGCCGAGCGACCCGCTCCCACTGCGGATCGTCCTCGTCGTCAGTCGAGTCGCCCGTCCATATGTAGAAGAGCTCGCCGTAGACCTCACCGGCGCTCGGGACCACGTTGTCGACGCGGATGCAGTGCTCGAGCGCGGCGAGCATGGCGAGCGGGTCTTTGAGCAACAGCATCGCCTCGGCGTCGGCCTTCTCGGCTGCGCGGAGCTGCGCGCGCCGGTGGCTCGCCGCGAGAAGCTCGGCGAGCAACACGAGGGCGAAGCCGAAGAAGAACAGCACGACGAGCGGATCGCCGGTGGTCGCGTCCTCGCCGGCGTTGATGAGCTCGTGGTCCAGTGAGCGCGTCAGCGCGGCGTTTCGCCGGTCGCGCCACACCTGTACCGGCCAGAGCAGCGCGGTGATCGCGCTCGCCGCCACCGTGTCGCCGGAGCGGAACCGCGCCACCAGGTTGGCGTAGACGGCGCGCTGCTCCTCGATCGTGAGGCGCTCGATGAGGCCGCGAGTCACGCCGAGCGCGGGCCGTCGGCCCGGAACGGCGACGATGAACGCGTTGACGTTCGAGTTCTCGATCAGGTTGAACGAGGGCGCACAGGCCATCCCGGCGGCGATCGCCATGTCTTTGACCGCCATCTTGGACTCGACGAGCTCGCCCTTGGCGACGATGTGCGCTCCCAGCCGTTTCAACAACCGACGCTCGGAGGTCAGGACCGCGTTGACGACGTAGAGCCCCGTACCGACCGCAGCGATGACCGGTGCCGCCGCCAAGAGATTGCCCGCGAAGACCCAGCTCCCTGAGCCAAGCGCCGAGAGCAGCACCAACGGCAGCGCCAGCATCAGGGTCGCGCCCACGCTGCCGAGCAGCCAGAACAGCGTCACGTAGGCCACCAGCACGAAGCGGTTGCGGTCGACGCGGTCCCACAGCGGCTCGCGATGGCGCGCGTCAGGACGTCCTGAGTATGGTGTGGTCATGCAGTGGGTATCGGCGTGGCGGCGCGCTACTTGAACCGCGACTCGAGCTCGCGGGCCAGGTCGTGCGGCGTCAGGCCCCAGCGGGCGAACACGACGAGCAGGTGGTAGACCAGGTCGGCCGACTCGTAGCGCAACTGGTCGACGTCGTTGTCCTTGGCGGCCATGACGACTTCGGTGGCCTCCTCGCCGATCTTCTTGAGCAGCTTGTCCTCGTGCCCGCTCATGAGCGCCGCGGTATAGCTGCCTTCCGGCAGGTCGAGGCCGCGCTGCGCGATGACGGCGAACAGCGACTCGATGACCGGCCCGATGTCCGGGGTCGCGCCGTAGTCCAGTATGTCGGCGGTGCTGTCCTCGCCGGGGGTGATGTCGTCGATCACGTTCTACTCCTTGGACGCGCCGCGCGCGAGCGACACGGCATCGGGATACAGACGGCGGTAGAAGCAGGAGCGCTCGTTGGTGTGGCACGCTCCGGGGCCATGCTGGGTGACCTTGACGAGCAGGCAGTCCGCGTCGCAGTCGTAGTAGATCTCGTGGACGTCTTGGGTGTGCCCCGAGCTCTCGCCCTTCATCCAGTACTTCTGTCGGCTGCGGCTCCAGAACCACGTCTTGGAGGTCTCGATCGTCTCGATGAGCGACTCGCGGTTCATGTAGGCGACCATCAGCACGTCGCCGGTGTCGCGGTCCTGGACGACGGCGGGGATCAGGCCCGCGTCATCGAACTTGAGCTCGTCGATTCCGAGAAGATCGCGCTCGCGATCGGTCATGATGCGCTCCTGTCTGACTGCACGCCGCTAGATCCTGACGGGCACGCCGGCCCGGGCCATGTGCTCTTTGACCTGCTGGACCGTGAACGTCCCGAAGTGGAACACGCTTGCCGCCAAGACGGCGTCGGCGTCCGCTTCGATGATGACCTCGGCGAAATGGTCGAGCTCGCCGGCGCCGCCGCTCGCGATGACGGGCACGTTGACGGCGCGCGTGACGGCGCGCGTCAGGTCGATGTCGTAGCCGGTCTTCACGCCGTCGCAGTCCATGCTCGTCAGCAGGATCTCACCGCTCCCGAGCTTCTCGGCCTCGGCGGCCCAGGCCACCGCATCGAGCTCGGTGTTGATGCGGCCCCCGTTGATGAAGACCTCCCAGCGGGCCGGGCTCGAGCCCGGCACGCGACGCGCGTCGATGGCGGTCACGATGCACTGCGCGCCGTAGATGCGGGCGGTCTGGGTGATGAGCGAGGGGTCGCGCACCGCGGCGCTGTTGAGCGAGATCTTGTCGGCGCCGGCCTTGAGCATGGCGCGGATGTCGTCGGCGGAGCGCATGCCGCCGCCGACCGTGTAGGGGATGAAGCACTCCTCGGCGGTGCGCGTGGCGACGTCGAGCATGCTGGGCCGCTCCTCGTGCGTCGCGGTGATGTCGAGGAAGACGACCTCGTCGGCGCCGGCCTTGTCGTAGATCGCGGCCATCTCGACGGGGTCGCCGGCATCGCGCAGGTTCACGAAGTTGACGCCTTTGACCACGCGTCCCTCGTGGACGTCGAGGCAGGGAATGACGCGCTTCATCAGCACGACTAGTACTCCCCTCGCGCGGCGCGGATGGCGTGCTTGAGCTTGAACGCGCCCTCGTAGAGCGCGCGTCCGGTGATGGCGCCCTCGATGGTGTCGGGGCCCAGCGCGGCCAGTTCGCGGAAGTCGTCGAGCGTCGAGACGCCGCCGCTGGCGATGACCGGGAAGCCGGCCGTCTCGGCGATCTGCTCGTAGGCGTCGACGTTGATGCCGGTCTGCATCCCGTCGCGGCTGATGTCGGTGTAGACGAGGTGCCGCACTCCGAGGTCACGCAGCTCCGCCACGAGGTCGGCGGCGGGCGTGGCGGTGCCCTCGCGCCAGCCTTCGACCGCGACCCGGCCGTCACGCGCGTCGATGCCCGCGGTCACGGCGTCGCCGAAGCGGGCGACCGCCTCGCGCACGAAGGCGGGGTCGGTCGCGAGCTTGGTGCCGAGCACCATGCGGCTCACGCCGGCGTCGGCGAGACGCTGCATCGTCTCGAGGGTGCGGATGCCGCCGCCGGTCTGGACCGGCAGCCCCACCTCGCGCGCGATGCGCTCGACCACGTCGATGTTGCCGGGCACGCCGTCGCGCGCACCGTCGAGGTCCACGACGTGGATCCACTCGGCGCCGGCCTCGGCGAACTCGCGCGCTTGGGCGACGGGGTCCTCGTTGTAGACGGTCACGCGCTCGTAGTCACCTTGGGCGAGGCGCACGGCGCGACCCCCGAGGATGTCGATGGCGGGATAGACGATCACGTGCGCGCCCCTTCCACGATGCGCCCGAAGTTTGCGAGCAGCGCAAGCCCCATCGTCGAGGACTTCTCGGGATGGAACTGCACGGCGAAGATGTTGTCGTGCTGGACGGCGGCCGCGAAGCGCACGCCGTACTCGGTGGAGCCGATGATCGCGGCATCGTCACGCGGGACGAGCCGGTAGCTGTGGACGAAGTAGAACGCTGTGGACTCCTCGATGCCGTCGAACAGTGGCGAGTCGTGCGGGTACTCCACGGTGTTCCAGCCTATGTGCGGAACCTTCACCCCACCGGGCAGCCGCTCGCACGTGCCGGGGATCAGCCCGAGGCCCGACCACTCGCCGTCTTCGAGGCCCACGTCGGCGAGCAGCTGCAGCCCCAGGCAGATGCCGAGGAACGGCGTGCCGTGCGCGACCCGGTGGCGCAAGACCTCTTCGACGCCGCTCTCGCGCAGGTTCGCCGCGGCATCGCGAAACGCCCCGACTCCCGGCAGCACGATGCCGTCGGCGCGCTCGATGACGGCCGGGTCGTCGGTCACGACGACGTCGGAGACGCCCGCGTGCTCGAAGCCCTTCTGGACGCTTCGCAGGTTGCCCATCTTGTAGTCGATGATCGCGATCACAGCGCGCCCTTGGTGCTCGGGACGCCGGTGACGCGCGGGTCGAGGGCGACGGCTTCGCGCAGTGCGCGCGCGGCGGCCTTGAACGCCGCCTCGATGATGTGGTGGCTGTTCTCGCCGGCCAGGGAACGGACGTGCAGGGTCACGCCCGCGTTGGTCGCAAGCGCGATGAGAAACTCCTTGGCCAGCGTCGTGTCGAACGTCCCGATGATCTCGATGGGCAGCTCGACGGCCCAGTGCAGCTGGCCGCGCCCCGAGATGTCGACGGCGGCCATCACGAGCGCCTCGTCCATCGGGACGGTGGCGGCACCGAACCGGGTGATGCCCGCCTTGTCACCCAGCGCGCGGGCGATCGCCTGGCCCAGCACGATCCCGGCGTCCTCGACGGTGTGGTGCGCGTCGACCTCGAGGTCGCCGTCGGCGCGCAGGATCAGGTCGAAGCCGCCGTGGCGGCCGAACGCGTCGAGCATGTGGTCGAAGAACGGCACGCCGGTGGTGACGTCGGTGGTGCCCACGCCGTCGAGGTCGAGGCGCAGCGTGATGTCGGTCTCGTTGGTCGCCCGCTCGATCTCGGCGACGCGAGCGGACGGGGTGGTGGGCTCGTTCACGGTGCCTCCCTAGGCATTCTCGTCGTGGCGGCTCGCGGCGACGCTGCCGCCGAAGTGCTCGGCGGCCCTGCGGCTCGAGACCACCGCTGCGACCGCTTCGAGGAAGCGCTGGTTCTCCTCGGGCGTGCCGACGGTGACGCGCAGGCAGTTCTCGAGGCCGGGCGTGCGCGAGAAGTCACGCACCATGACCGAGTGCCCGTGCAGCAGGTCGCGCCACAGCGCGCTGGCGTGCTCGGTGCGGAACAGCACGAAGTTCGCCTCGCTCGGGAAGACCTCGATGCCGTGGATGAGCGACAGGCCGTGGGCGAGCTGATCGCGGCCGCGCATGATCTCGGAGATGCCGGTCTCGAACACCATCCGCTCGCGGAACACGGCGCCGGCCACCCACTGCGAGAACGCGTTGACCGAGTACGGCTGGCGGACCTTCATCAGCTCGCGCACCACGTCCGGTGCGCCGAGCAGGTAGCCGACCCGCAGCGACGCGAGCGAGAACGCCTTGGAGAACGTGCGCAGGATCACGAGGTTCTCGTGGCGCAGCATGTGCGGGCGCATCGTGTGGCGGCTGAACTCGAAGTACGCCTCGTCGACCATCACGATCGCGTCGGTCGCGTTGATCAGGTCGATGAGGAACGACTCGTTGGTCAGGCTGCCCGTGGGGTTGTTGGGGTTGGCCACGATGACGATGTCGATGTCGCCCTGCGCCACGCGCGCGAGCACGGCCTCCTCGTCGACCGAGAAGTCCGCCGTGCGCGGGATCCGGACGACCTCGGTGCCGGTCACCTCCGCGTCGATGCCGTACATCGCGAAGGTCGGCGGCATGTCGAGCAGCTTGCGCCCCGGCCCGCCCCACGCGAGCAGCAGGTCGAAGATCAGCTCGTCACCGCCGTTGCCCACGAGCACGTTCTCCGGCTCCAGGCCGTTGGCCTCGGCGATGAGCCGGCGCAGCTCGGGCGCGGTGGCGTCCGGGTAGCGGTTGAACGGGAACTCGCCGAGGCGGCCGGCGAGCTTGTTGATGATCTCGGTGGGCAGGTTGTTGGGGTGCTCGTTGCTCGCCAAGGAGACGTCGACGCGGACCTCTTTGGCGTCGTAGGGGACGAGCGATTCGAGCTCGGGCCGCGACGGGCGTACCTTCTCCATCGCTACTCCCCGCTCTCTGCCGCGGCGGCGTCCGCGATGGCGTCGAGCCGCAGCGAGACGGCCCGGGCGTGCGCCCACAGACCTTCCTTGCCGGCGATCTCGAGCACCGTGGGGCCGTCGATCTCGAGCGCGGAGAAGCTGTACCCGAGCACGCTCGACTTCTTGACGAAGTCGTCGACCGACAGCGGCGAGCTGAAGCGGGCGGTCCCGCCCGTGGGCAGCACGTGATTGGGGCCCGCCACGTAGTCGCCCACCGACTCGGGCGTCCAGGGCCCGAGGAAGATCGCGCCCGCGTTGCGGATCGATCCGAGCAGCTCGTAGGGCTCGGCCATCATGACCTCGAGGTGCTCGGGGGCGATCAGGTCGCTCGTGTCGAGCGCGGCGACGATGTCGGGGCACACGATGACCACGCCGTTGTCGTTGAGCGACCGGGCGGTGATGTCGCCGCGCGGTGACTCGTCGAGCAGGATCCCGAGCGCCTCGTCGACCAGATCGGGCAGCTCGGGGTCGGTCGTGACGAGATAGGTCGCCGCGCGCGGGTCGTGCTCGGCCTGCGCCATGAGGTCGATGGCGACGAAGGCGGGCACGGCGGTCTCGTCGGCGAGCACGAGGACCTCGGAGGGGCCGGCGAGCATGTCGATGCCCACGTCGCCCATGACGAGCTTCTTGGCGGCGGTCACGTACGCGTTGCCGGGCCCGACGACCTTGTCCACCCGCGGGATCGTGTCGGTGCCGTAGGCGAGAGCGGCGACGGCCTGGGCGCCGCCGACCTTGTAGATCTCGCTCACCCCTGCCTCGGCGGCCGCGGCGAGCGTGTAGGGGTTCACGGAGCCGTCCGCCGCGGGCGGGACGACCATCGCGATCTCCTCGACGCCGGCAACGACGGCCGGAATCGCGTTCATGAGCACGCTCGAGGGGTACTTGGCCCGACCGCCGGGGACGTAGATGCCCACGCGCCGCAGCGGCGTGACCTTCTGTCCGAGGAAGACGCCGCCTTCCTGCGCGGTGAACCAGCTCTGCTGGACCTGCCGGTCGTGGAAGTCCTCGATGGCGGCCGCCGCCGACGCGATCGCGTCGAGGAACTCCGGCTCGCACGCGGCCACCGCCGCCTCGATCTCGGCCTCGGTCACGCGCAGGTCCGCGAGCTCGACCTTGTCGAACTGGGCGGTGAGCTCGAACAGCGCGACGTCTCCGCGCGCGCGGACGTCGTCGACGATGCGCGCCGCGACCCCGATGATCTCGGCGTCAACCCCGCCGCTGCGGGCGAGGTCGGATTCGGTCAGGCGCTGGCCGGGCTCGAGCACGATGCGACGCATCATCAGGTGAGCTCGCTTTCCTCGGAGGATGGCGGGGCGATTGCGGTTCCTACAGATGATACCGAGAGGGCCGACATCGTATCGGCCAGTGCCGTGACCCGCGGGTCGGTGCGCACGGCGACCGGGTTGCCAACGAAGCGGGCCGTGCTCGGCAAGACGTCTTCGACGATGCGCAGGTTGTTCTGGCGCAGGGTCGTGCCGGTCGCGGTGATGTCGACGATGACGTCGGAGATACCGATGAGCGGCGCGAGCTCGATGTTGCCGTTGAGCTTGACGAGCTCGACTTGGATGCCCCGCTCGTCGAAGTGGGCCTGCGCGATGCGCGGGTACTTGGTGGCGACCCGCACGACCCCGAGCTGTCGGTACCGCTCCTCGAGATCGGGGCCGTCCTGGGGACCGGCCACCACGAAGCGGCAGCCGCCGAAGCCCAGGTCCACGAGCTCGACCACGTCGAACTCGGCTTCGACGAGCACGTCGCGCCCCGCGATGCCGCAGTCGGCGGCGCCGTAGGCGACGTAGATCGGCACGTCGGTGGGCTTGGCGATGATGAACTCGGCCTGGTCGGTCTCGATGATGAGCTTGCGGCCCGGATCGGCGAGCGCGCCGGTGTCGAGACCGGCCGCGGCGAGCATCGCCACACTGTCGGCGAACAGCGAACCCTTGGGCACCGCGATACGCAGGCGCCCGGTGTAGCCCATACGGCTGGCAGCGATCATCGGGCGCACACCGCCTCGGCACCGCGTCGCGCAGCCGCGGCCGCGAGCTCGTCGCCCGACAGGCCCGCAGCGAGCTCGACCCGCTCCCCTGCCGCGCGCAGCCGAGAAGCGAGCGCGAAGGCCGCGGGAGCCTCACCGCCCACGAGCGTGAGCTTGGCGGCATCGCGCGCCACGACCCCGGACTCGGCCAGCGCGATGGTGAGCCGCTCGACACCAAGAGCGAAGCCCGCGGCAGGCGCGGGAGACCCGTAGCGTGCGAGCACGGTGTCGTAGCGACCCCCGCCCCCGAGCGGTACACCGAGCCCGGGCGCGTACGCCTCGAACACCAGCCCGGTGTAGTAGTCGAACCCCCGCAGCACGCCGAAGTCGACCACCGCTCGATCGGCCACGCCGGCGGCCAGCAGCAACTCCCACGTCTGCGAGAGCTCGTCGAGCACGGCGTCACACCCGAGCGGCGCGAGGACCTCGCGACACGCCCCGATCGCGTCCGCGCCGCCGCGCAAACCGACGACGGCACGCAGCGCCTCGCCGACCGCAGGCGCGATGCCCGCCGCACGCGAGAGGCGGTCGAGAGCGACGAGATTGCGGTCGTGCACGGCGCCGAGCACCTCGGCCGACCAGCGATCGCCGGCCGCCGCGGTCCCGACGATCGCGTTGAGGACGGCGACGTCGCCGATCGCGACGGTGAAGTCGCCCAGACCCGACGCCGCGAGTGACTCCACGAGCACCGCGACGATCTCGGCATCGGCGGCCGGACCGCCGGCACCGATGAGCTCGCAGCCCACCTGGGTGAACTGCCGCGACTGGCCGCGCAGCGACTCGTGCTCGCGAAAGACCTCGCTGGCGTAGTGGAGACGCTTGACGCCCGCGTCCTCGGACATGCGCGAAGCGACGAGCCGGGCGATCGGCACGGTCATGTCGGGACGCAGCGCGAGCAGGCGTCCGTCCACGTCGAAGAGCCGAAAAGCGGTCCCTTCGAGATCACCGGCCGCGGCCTCAAGCGTGTCGTACACCTCGACCACCGGCGTCTCGACCGGGTCGTAGCCCCACGACGAGAACACGGCGGCGATCGCGGTGTTCAGGCGAGCCCGCTGAGCGGCCTCGGCGGGCAGGACATCTCGGAAACCCCGAGGGGTGACAGGTCTCATGAATCAGATTCCCCACACGAATACGCCGCCGGATGCGGACGCAGGCGCACTCTATCACAGTAGAGTGCTAAAGTGCAAGTGAGACCCGAGGCTACGCGGCCGGATCGATGGCGTCGCCGCCGAAGATCTCCATCAGCTCGGCGTACAGCCCGTTCGAATCCGCGT
>CAZCRB010000060.1:0-9091 GCA_964500985.1 uncultured Eubacteriales bacterium | reverse complement strand
GGGAATGTCGCGGATGTAGCTGGAAAGGTCGGTCACAGAGTCCTCCTTGGGAGAGTCAGTTCAGGTGACAGAGTACCGCGAATCGGCAGCAATGGACTACGGGCGGCTGCCCGGTTGACGGAGGCGCTCGATGACCCGTGTGGCGAGATCGGGGCTCACCGATTCCAGTCTCAAAACAAAGCGGTGGCGGCCGGTCAACGCCCAAGGGTTCCCGTCACCACTATTTCAAAGTCCTCCTCGGGAAGTCACATTCAGCTGCACGGTACCGCGAAGCGGCCGACGAACGCTCTAGACGGCGCCGACAACCCCCAAGTAGACAATCATCACGATGATTGAACACAGATAGAGAGTCAGAAGCCTGCGGTATTCCCTGCCTTGCGCGCTAGGGAAGTGCCACCTGACGACTCGCGGGCACGCGAGCAAGACTAGCGTTGCCATCAGGATGATGCTTAGCGGCT
The DNA here is from genome assembly GCA_964500985.1 of uncultured Eubacteriales bacterium. Lineage (GTDB taxonomy): Bacteria > Actinomycetota > Coriobacteriia > Anaerosomatales > PHET01 > CAZCRB01. The sequence goes on along the minus strand of CAZCRB010000060.1, from coordinate 8,633 downwards.
GTGAATAGAATGAATACGATTGGAGTAGTGCCTTGATTCCCCCGTACACCATGGCGGCTCCGACCGACACTTGGGTCAAGCCGGATATCCACGCCTGGCGCGCGCTCAGACCTGCTGTGCGTATCCAGTACTTCTGGATACGCACAGACGTCAGAACCGCGACTGTCCCCATCAAAACACCGGCAAGACCGACATGAAATTGGGACATGCTGCACCCCTCCTACAAGAGTAGATGTTGCCCCTCAACCCAGCGCGCCCTCACACCTCGCGCGCGAGGCTGTCGACCTGCGAACCGGTGCCGAGCACCACGAGCCGATCGCCGGCGTGGATCTCGGTGTCCGCCGTGGGGTTCGTGTCGATGCGTCCGTCGCGGTGCCGCACGGCCAGCACGTACGCGCCGGTGCGCTCGCGCACGCGCATGTCACCGATGGTCCGATCGACCAAGGGTGAGCCCGCGGGAACCTCGACCTCTTGGAGCCGGAACTCGACTCCGCTTCCGTGCGTGACCAGGTCGAGGTAGTCCGACACGGTGGGATGCATCACCATCGTCGCCATGCGCCTGCCGGCGATGACGTTGGGCGTCAGAACGCGGTTCGCGCCCGCCTTGAGCATCTTGCTCTCGTTGTTCTCGTGAGACGAGCGCGCGACGATGAACAGCTCCGGGTGCAGGTCGCGGGCCATGACGGTGACGAACAGGTTCTCGGCATCCGTGTCGAGCGCCGTGACCACGCTGCCGGCGCGCAGGATGCCGGCGCTCATCAGCACGTCCTCATCGGTCGCGTTGCCTTGGATCGCGAGCCATCCCCCGGCGCGGGCCGAGTCGACGCACTCCTCGCTCTGGTCGACCACCACGAACGGCTGCCCCGCGTGCTCGAGCGCGGACGCCACCGACGAGCCGACCCTGCCCAGGCCCGCCAGGATCGTGTGCCCGGACAGCTCTTCGATGCGCTTGTTCATGCGCCGTGCCTCCCAGTAGCCCTGCAGTTGTCCTTCGAGCAAGAGATTGAAGACCCTCGTGAGCGCGTAGCCGCCAGCTACGATTCCCGCGACGATGACGACGATCGTGAACAGCTGGCCGCTCGCCGTGAGCGGGTGCACCTCGCGAAAGCCGATCGTCCCCACGGTGATCGCGACCATGTAGAGCGCGTCGAGAAACGACCAGTCCCAGATCAGCCAGTAGCCCAGCGTCGCCGCGACGATGACGACGAACAGCGGGATCAGCGCGCGCAGGATCCCGCGGGTCACCCAAGCACCGCCTCGGGCTTGAGCGCCGCGATGTAGGGCAGGTTGCGGTAGCGACCGTGCAGGTCGAGCCCGTACCCCACGAGGAACTCGTCACCGAGCTCGAAGCCGGTCAGCGCGATCGGGACTTCCGCGATGCGGCGCGCCGGCTTGTCGAGAAGCGTGCATATCTCGAGCCGCGCCGGTCGGTGCTGGCGCAGGAACGAGAGCACGTAGTTGACCGTGAGCCCGGTGTCGACGACGTCTTCGACCAACACCACGCAGGCGCCCTCGATGCTGTCCGAGAGGTCCTTGGTGACGCGCACCTTGCCGCCCACCCCGGGCGCATACGGCGCCACCGCGAGGAAGTCGAGCGTGAGGGGGGCGTCGATGGCGCGGCACAGGTCCGCGGTGAAGAACAGCCCGCCACGCAACACCGTCACGAGTCGCAGGTCCTCACCCGCGTAGCGTTCGGCGATGGAAGCCCCGAGCTCGGCGACGCGGGCCTGGATGGTGGTCTCGTCGAGCAGGATCCGCTCGCAGACCTCGGGCAGCGGCGGCGCGGCGTGCCCGATCATCGCTCGCCTCCCGTTTGGGTACCGGCAGCGTCGGCATCGTCGGAGGCGTCGTCGGCGACGAAGCCGCCGCCCTCCGCGTGCGGCACCGCCGCGCTCGTCATGCCAAACCGTGCGAGCAGGGCTCTGAAGTCCTTCTGGTAGAACACCTTGATGTTGACCTCCGGATACAGCTCTTTGAGGCGTCTGACCTTGCGGTTCTTCTTGGTCACGAGCTTTTGGCTCATCGTGGTCAGCTCGATGTACTGGTCGAAGTCGATCAGGTAGAAGTCCGGGGTGAAGTACGCGATCACGTTGCCCTCGCCGTCCCACTCGAGCGGAAACGACGTGGGCTCGTAGCGCCACCGGATGTGGTAGTAGTCGAGGATCTCGGCCGCCACGCGCTCACTGGCGTGCGCGAACGCGATCTCGTCGAGCGGTGGGTGGTCGAGCGCCGGAGCGGCGCTGCTGTCGCGGCCGATGTCTTGGGCGTCGGCCATCTCTCAGGTGAGGTCCTCGAACGCCTTGGCGAGCGAGCGTCGCAGGAGCCGGCCCTTGAGCTGGTCGGTGAGGCTGCCGAGCTCGGAGAGCGTCTCGGCGAGCTTCTGGCGCGACTCCGGCGTACGGTGGCGAAACGCCGGCATGAGGATCTGGGCGAAGAGCGCGGCCTCGCGCTCGGCGGACGTCTCGTACATGCGCAGGTGGCGGGGCTCGACCCCAAAGCGCCGCAGGTCCCACGCGGCGTGCAGGCACGGGACGTCTGCCCGGTCGATCTGCTCGCCGTCGTCCCCGCGCCGGATCTCGACGATCCCGAACTCGTGCAGCTCGCGCACGAACGAGACCGGGATCTGCAGGGACGCCGGGATGTCCTCGACGAGCAGCGGCCCCTCGTCGACCGCGGTCATCACGACCGTGCCTCCACCCACCGCCGGTCCCTGGAGCTCTGCGGGGATGCGGCCCCGGTCGACGTCCGCGAGCTTCTCGCGGATGACGGCCAGCGGCAGGAAGTGGTCCTTCTGGAGGCGCAGGATCATCTCGACGCGCGCGACGTCGGCCTGGGTGAACTTGCGGTACCCGCCCGCCGTGCGCTCGGGCGTGATGAGCCCCTCTTCCTCGAGGAAGCGGACCTTGGAGATCGACAGGTCGGGATGGGCGGGCTGCAGCCGCTGGACCACCTCGCCGATGGTGAGGTAATCCCGTGTGCTCATCGCCTATCCCCCGCCGGGCCGAAGAAGATCATCTGGAAGGTGCCGATCTGCAGGGCGTCGCCGTCGGCGAGTTGCGCGCAATCGACGATCACGCCGTTGAGATACGTGCCGTTGAGCGAGCCTTCGTCGCGGACCGACACGGTGCCCTCGCTCACGGTGAGCGTGGCATGTGCGCGCGAGACCGTCATGTCGTTGAGGAAGATGTCGCACTCCGGATCGCGACCGATGGTCAGCGTTGCGCGGTCGAGGAAGAACTGCTCGCCGGGCTGCGGCCCTTTGCGGACGACGAGGACCGGGCCCTCGATGGCCTCGGCCTGCTCCTCGGCGGCCTCTGCGCCGCCTACCGGCTCGAAAGACGCGGTCGTGCCTGACACGGGCGTGCCGCACGACGGACACTCCACCGCGTCATCGGGCAGCCTATCGCCGCAGTTCGCGCAGTCGGGCATGTGACTCACCTCGCCTTCCGGGTGATGCGCAGGGGGACTAGCTGGAGAAGCCGAGCTCCGGCGGCGTCATCGTCGTGCGGATCTCCTGCTCCATGGCCTCGATGATCTCGGGGTTCTCGAGCAGGTTGTTGCGCTTCTCGTCATCGAAGCGGTTGCGGACGTAGGGATCGTCGAGGACCTCGAGCAGGCTGCGCCCGTTGTGGACCTCGCGGATGATGTACTCGACAACGCGATCCTCGATCGGGTCGTTGGCGAGATCCTCGAAGAACTGCTTCATGCGGTCGTTGATGCTGGTCACGCGTCCTCCTCACCAAAAGCGCCGACACGGTGCCGGCGCTTACTCCTCGTAGTCCTCGTCTTCGTCGGCGGTGACGTCGTAGCGCGACACGCCGCGCAGGTCGTTTGCCAGGATGTCGATGAGCCGCTCGACGTCGGTGCCGCTGATGACGTCCTTGCCCGCGTCGTTCTCGCTCTTGAGGCGACGAACGAGCTCCGCGCGCAGGATGTCGATCTTGCCGTGCAAGACGCGGCGGCGGTACGAGACGCGCTGCTCCTCCGCGTACAGCTCATCGAGCAGGCTCCGCAGCTCCTCGTTGCTCTTGCTCTCGAGGTCGAGCAGGGCGTCTTCGCTCCCGCTGTGCTCCAACTCCGACATCGGTTCCCCTCCCTGCTGGTTACGTTGATTGTACCGTAACGCCTGACCGAAACGTTTCCTCGACGTGAACTCTAACTTGAGCCTCTGACGTTGCGCGTGACCGGTGCCTGCACAGCGGTGCTCGCGAGGAGCGATTCTCTACGGGCGAGCTCCGGGCCGGACAGCTCTCCCGGCTCCAATACTACGCCGAGCGCGCGCTCGAATCCCGCGATGACGGCCCGTTCGAGCTCCTCGCTGCTCGGACGCGCGCCCGTGGCCTGCTCGATCGTGGCCGTGCCCGCAGAGAGGTGCGCGGCCTGCTCGGGATCGAGCCGGAACACAGCCGCCTCGCGCTCGACGTCGCGCGACACCGTGAACGAGCCGTGCTGCAGCACCGTGTCGCCGGCCCACACCTGCGCGGACCCGGAAAGCTTGAGCGCACCGAGCGACAGGTCGGCGCGAGTGGTCTGCAGGTAGCACGCGCCCGAGGAGGTCTCGCCGCGGTCGCGCTCGGTGAGCTCGGCGCCGACGCCCAGCAGGCGGTACGACTCGGCGAGCGCCTCGCACAGGTAGCGGTACGAGGCGGCCACCCCGCGCGGCACGCCGTCTTCGACGCGCGCCACGACCGCGTAGGTGAGCTCGTCGTCGTGCAGCACGCCCCGGCCACCGGTGAAGCGGCGCACCACGTCGACGCCGTAGCGTTCGCAGGCGCCCAGGTCGACGGACTCGAGCTTCTGGAACCGGCCGAGGGTGACGGTCGGGCGCGCCCACCGGTACAGGATCAGCGTCGGCGGCGCCTCACCCGCCTCGACGGCAAGCTGAACGGCCCGGTCGCGCGCCATGTTCACGGCGCCCGCGACCGGGCCGTCTACGATCAATCGCCAGGTGTGGACGGCGTCAGTCAGCCGACGGCCTCCAGCGCAGGTCCGGGTTGCGCGCGGCGCCCGCCTCGTCGAGACGACGGACCGGCGTCGTGTAGGGTGCGCCCTTGACGAGCTCGGGATCGGTCTCGATCTCGGCGGCGATCGCGAGCATCGTGTCCGCGAAGCGGTCGAGCTCCTCGAGCGACTCGGTCTCGGTCGGCTCGATCATGAGCGCTTCCTCGACGAGCAGCGGGAAGTAGACCGTGGGCGGATGGACGCCGTAGTCGAGCAGGCGCTTGGCTACGTCGAGCGTGCGCACTCCCCGCTCCCGCTTGTGGGTCGCGCCGGAGAGCACGAACTCGTGCATGCACGTGCGGTCGTAGGGCAGCTCGTAGGCGCCCTTGAGGCGCTCCTTGAGGTAGTTGGCCGACAGCACCGCCTGGTGCGAGACCTCGGTCAGCCCCTCCCCGCCCAGCGCGGCCACGTAGGCGTAGGCGCGCACGAGCACGCCGAAGTTGCCGTAGAACGACCGGACGCGGCCGATGGAAGCGACCGGGGTCACGAGGCCCCACACGCCGTCTTCGACCTCGGCCGGAAGCGGTCCGGGCAGGTACTGGGCGAGCTCCTCGGTCACGCACACGGGGCCGGCACCGGGGCCGCCGCCGCCGTGCGGGGTCGAGAACGTCTTGTGCAGGTTGATGTGCATCGCGTCGAAGCCCATGTCGCCCGGCCGGCTCACGCCGAGGATCGCGTTGAGGTTGGCGCCGTCACAGTAGGCGTAGGCGCCCACCGCGTGCACCGCCTCGGTGATCTCGAGGATGTGCGGGTCGAACAGGCCCACCGTGTTGGGGTTGGTGAGCATGAAGGCGGCGACGTCGGTGTCGAGCGCGGCCTTGAGCGCCTCGAGGTCGACCATGCCGTTCTCGTCGCTCGGGATGGTGACCGTCTCGTAGCCGCACATCGAGACCGTCGCCGGGTTGGTCCCGTGCGCGGTGTTGGGGATGACGACCTTCTTGCGCGGGTCGCCCTTCTCCGTGTGAGCGGCGCGGATCATCATGAGCGCGGTCAGCTCGCCGTGCGCACCGGCCGCAGGCTGCAAGGTGACCCCGGGCAGCCCGGAGACCTCACCGAGCGCCGAGGAGAGCCGCGCCATGAGCTCGAGCGCGCCCTGGACGGTCTGGACCGGCTGGTAGGGATGCAGGCCGGCGAAGCCCTCGAGACGGCAGGCGTCCTCGTTGATGCGCGGGTTGTACTTCATCGTGCAGCTGCCGAGCGGGTAGAACCCGGAGTCGACCCCGAAGTTCATGTCGGCGAGATGCGAGTAGTGGCGCATGATCTCGATCTCGGTGACGTGCGGCAGCTTGGGGGCGTCCATACGCACGGCGTCGCCCAGCCACTCGTCAAGCGGGGCGAGCGGGACGTCGAGTGCGGGTGCCTCGGTGCAGAACGACTCGGGCGCACCGATCTCGAAGATCAGCGAACGCGGCCCGCGCAGCGGCGCGCCGTCCGGGGTGTATGCGAGCTTCTCGGTCACAGCGACACCACCTCTCTGACAAAGGCGTCGATCTCGGCCTTGGTGCGCTTCTCGGTGACGGCGAAGAGCATGAGATCGGGCCCGTCGTCGGCCTGCGAGACGATGACGCCGGCGATGTAGCCCTTGTCGAGCAGCGCGTGGTAGAGCTCATCGGAGTCGCCGTCGTAGGCGAGCGCGAACTCGTAGCCGAACTTCGCGTCGCCGATGGCGGTGAACTTGCCGGTGCCGATGAGCGATTCGCGCAGGTAGCGCGCCTTGGCGAGACACGCGCGCGCGATGCCGGCGAGTCCCTCGCGGCCCACGGCCGACAGGTAGGCGCCGGCGGCAAGCGCGTTGAGCGCGTGGTTGCTGCAGATGTTGCTCGTGGCCTTCTCGCGGCGGATGTGCTGCTCGCGCGTGGACAGCGTCAGCACGAACGCGGCGTTGCCGTCCGTGTCGACGGTGCGCCCGACGAGACGACCCGGCATCTGGCGGACGAAGTCGTTCTTGACCGCGAAGAAGCCGAGGCCGGGGCCGCCAAAGCTCATGGCGTTGCCGAGGGGCTGGCCCTCGCCCACCACGATGTCGGCCCCATAGACGCTCGGCGGCTGCATGACGCCGAGAAGGATGGGGTTGCTCGCGACGACGAAGAGCGCGCCCGCCTCGTGCGCGATGCTCGCCGCGCCGCCGAGGTCCTCGATGTTGCCGAGGAAGTTGGGGCTGGCGAGCATGACCGCGGCCGTCTCACCGTCGATCGCCGCGCTGATGCCCTCGAGCTCGGTCACGCCGTAGTACTCGCGGCAGACCTCGATCTCGAGAAGCCCGGACTCCGCATAGGTGAACAGCGTGTCGAGCCACTCGGGGTGGACCGCCTCGGACACGACGACCTTGTGACGCTTGGTGACGCGGCACGCCATCAAAGCCGCCTCGACGAACGCCGTGGCGCCGTCGTACATGCTCGCATTGCTGACGTCCATGCCGGTGAGCTCGCAGATCATCGTCTGGTACTCGTAGATGGCCTGCAGCGTGCCCTGGCTGACCTCGGGCTGGTACGGCGTGTAGGCGGTGAAGAACTCGGGGCGGCGCAGCACGTGGTCGACGACGCTCGGCACGTAGTGGTCGTAGCAGCCGGCGCCGGCGAAGCTGACGAGCTGGGTCGCCGGCGCGTTCTTGCCGGCGAGCTCGCGCAGGTGCGCGGACAGGTCGATCTCCGACATCGGCGCGGGCAGGTCCAGCCCGCCCTCGAGGCGCGCGGCGGCCGGAACGTCGGCGAACAGGTCATCGGTGCTTGAAACGCCAACAGCGCGAAGCATGGCTTCGCGCTGCTCGCAGGTTATCGGGATGTAGCGCATCGGGCGCCTAGCCCTCCGTAACGAAGGTGTCGTACGCGGCCGCGTCCATGAGGGCGTCGAGCTGCGAAGCGTCGTCGAGCTTGACCTTGATCATCCAGCCCTCGCCGTGCGGGTCGGCGTTCACGGTCTCAGGCGCGTCGCCCAGGCCGGAGTTGACCTCGACGATCTCGCCGCTGACCGGGGCGAAGAGCTCGGAGACGGACTTGACCGACTCGATCTCGCCAAACGTGTCACCGGCGGTGACGGTGTCGCCGCTGGACGGCAGGTCGATGTAGACGACCTCGCCGAGCTGGTCCTGGGCGAAGTGGGAGATGCCAACGGTCGCGACGTCACCGTCGACGACGACCCACTCGTGCTCCTTGGAGTACACGCGATCGCTCGGGTGTGCCATGAAACGCTCCTTTCGGATGGATGCTGCGGCGCTTCTCTAGCCCGCCAGCGAGGTGTCGGTCACAAACGGCGGCTTCACGGTCTCGGCCGTCGCGGTCTTCGCTCGAATCGCGACCTCGAGAGAGGTGCCCGGGGCCGCGAGTGCGGTCGGGACGTACGCGGTGGCGATGCCGGTCTCCAGCGTAGGCGAGAAGGTGCCGCTCGCTACCTTACCGACCTCAACCCCCTCGTGCAACACGGGAAAGCCCGGACGCGGGATGCCGCCGGCGACCTTGAGGTACGCGAGCTTGCGCTCGGGGCCCGCCTCGCGCACGGCCTCGACCGCGTCGCGGCCGGTGTAGTCGCCCTTGGTCTTGCTCACGACCCAGCCCAGACCGGCTGAGATCGGGTCGACGGCGCGGTCCATGTCGTTGCCGTAGAGGTGGTAGCCCATCTCGAGGCGCAGCGTGTCG
>CAZCRB010000059.1:0-9152 GCA_964500985.1 uncultured Eubacteriales bacterium | reverse complement strand
GCAGACGCAGAAGCGGCCCCTCGTGGTCGAGAAGGAACGGCTCAACTTCGACGAGTAGGCCGGCGCGAAGCCACGGAAAGTCGTTCCGGTCGAATCAAGCCATCCAGCAAGCCGTGTTTGGCCTGCTGGCGTCGGGGCTGCTCAATTGCGCCCTAGGGGATCGCCCAACCAACAAGTCAGGAAACGCGTCGTCAACCTCAGCTTGACGCACCCACTTGCGGAGCGTGTCAGGCGCGATGCTGATCTGGTTTGCCGTGGCCTTGATACCCCGGCCTCCGAACCGGTAGAGGCGGACCGCCTCGGTCCGGGACTCCGGTGCATACGCCATGCGTCGACTCCCTTCCGACCCCGCAGGGGCTTACCTACAGGGTGTCAACGAAAGCGGGGGAACTCCAACTCCACATCAAGTGGCAATCGGAACCATGATCCGAGACCAACGATAAGCATCTTCAAAGCATCTAGAACGACTTCATCTGTCCACCGTCGATGGGAACCAACAGACCGGTTAGCCCCCCCGATTCCTCCGCGCTCAGGTAGGCAACAAACCTGCCCAACTCAAGAGGATCCAGCATGCGCCGCATGGGCATGTTGTTTTCGATTCTCTGCCTCACAACTTCCACCGCAACGTTCTCCCGTTCGGCCACGTCATTCTCTAGAGCGACGGTCCGCGCAGTCCGAAAACCGCCAGGCATGAGGCTGTTTACTGTCACGCCATCTTTGGCCACTTCCCAAGAGACAAGCTTGGCATAAGATGCTAGGCCCGAACGCAATACGCTAGACACTGCGAGAGTGGGTGCCGGCTCCAGGGCCGTCGTCGAAAGAATGTTGATGATTCTTCCCCATTTCCGCTCCCTCATGCCAGGCAAGAACATCCCGTACAAACGAATAGATGATCTAAACAACAAGTCCAGACCATCTTCCCAATCCTGTTCCGTCAACTCTGTCACTAGACCAGGGCGTGGCCCACCCACGTTATTGACCAGCACGTCGACCTGGATATTGGACTCGGCCAATCGATCGGCAAGGTCTTGCAGAGACCCCATGCGCGAAAAATCACACGGGACAGCAATCACCTCCGCAGAATACGACGAGCGCAGCTTGTTGGCCGCCTCCTCCAAGCGCTCCGCATTCCTCGCACACAGGATTACGCGGTGGTCTTCGGCAGCCAGTGCTTCTGCACAAGCGAATCCCAAACCTTGGCTTGCGCCTCCGATTAATGCTGTTCTCATACTTCCGCCTCATCTGTCGGTTCTACGGCTAGGTCTTGTCCCTCGTCGAACCGCCTCGTCACCCGCCTGCCGATGATGCTCGGACTATCCCAAGGGTCCAAACCGCTCCGGGGCCGTCTGAAGTCCAAGTCAGCCTCAGTCAAGATGTGGCCTGCCTCAATGTCGCGGGCAGCGACTAGTGAGCGACGGACAACACTACGAAGGCTAGCTTCACGTTCCGAAATGACTCGTGCGTCCGCCCCCATCATCAATTCAGCTTGCTCTACCTCTTCTATCAACTCGCGGGCTTTCAAACACTCTACGGCATGAGGGCCATCGGGCAAATCGGGGTGTTTGGTTTCGGCGACATAGACAAAGAGATCGCTGGCACCCATGGCAACCGCAAGTTCAAGAGCATTGCCGAGATCGGAGTGCTGACCGTAGGCCACCGGCAAGCCAAACACCTGACTGAGGGTCGCAATGTTGCGAAGATTCAGCAACTCGGGAGGAGTGGGAACCACCAAGACCGTATGAATCAGACGCAAGTCAGCCCCGGGCTGGGAGGCTCGCGCCTGCTCTAGCGTCCGAGCAATTTCTTCCATCGTTGATGCACCAGTGGAGAGGTAGACCGGAAGACCCGTGGCCGCGGCTTCATCAACAATCTGGCCATAGGTGAGATCCCCGCTCAGAATCTTAAAGAAACTGACCCCCGCTGCGTGCAATTCGCCTATCGTTCGGGGATCGAGAACTGTCGCACCCACGTTCAGGCCAAGGCCGAGCCCATAGCGTATGACAGCCAAGTTCTGCGAAAGAGTCAGACAATGCCCCTGCAAGAACTTGATTGTGTCAGTATTGCGCGTAAATGAGGCCACATCACTGATCACTTGGATAGTGACATGCGTTGCTCCCTGTGCTTTCAGTTCATCCAGCATACGTAGAGCGCGATCCTCATCGCCCATATGATTGAGCCCAAGCTCAAAAACGACATTTGTCGGCCGCTTGATCATGAGACCTCCTCACCGAATAGACGCATACTTCCGTCAGTCTCCCCTCATGGCAAGAACAAGATGCGTGACTTCAAGTTGCCTCGATCGGCAACTGCCATCGGGGCGACGGTTGGCTGATGCTTCAGGCGAAACCCCGTGCTGCCCCCCACACGTTCACCTCACATGTTTCAGCCTCATTGCCTGACAAGAACTTCCTGAGGGCGCGAAGGCCTATGGACTTGCGTGTTTCAAAATAGGCAGTAGTGCCGCGTTGGAGGTAGGTCAGTCGCTACCGCCTTCCCGCCAAGATATCCGCTCTTGAAGGTCGCGGCCACTCCGTAGGCCGCCGACATATTCTGGAGGCCGTCGATGATGCGGTTGGGCACGCGCATCGAACCACAATGGCGCGTGGCCCGCCCGCACTATGGAAGCCAAGCGCCGGGGCGTGCCTTCGTCAAGGGCAGGCTGCTGCGCGAGGTCGGCGCCCTTATCGGGAGACGACATCACGGAGTCACTTGCTCGCGACAGCTTGGCTAGCTCACGGCCGGCTCAACAGTCTCTTTCGGGACTTCGGCAAGCGGCAATGCGCTGGGAACCACCTGCGACGACTTCTGCCGCAGGTTGGCGATCAGTGACTTCCCGTACTGGATATAGGGCATCTCGATAAAGCGGTAGGACAACTCGGCCACGCCGAGAGCGGCGATAAACATGACGCCGAGTTGCAGCCACAATCCCTGCCACGTGGTCCCCAGCCATTCGGGCAGGTTCAGGCGATTGTAGATGAGTGGATATAGCACAACCCAGAGGATGGGATGCGAGACGTAGAGAGAGAACGACCGGTCGCCGAGATACGAGAAGAACGCTCCGGTACGTCGCAGCCCACCGAGAACCCAACCCCGCTCGCGCTGGGCCAGAAAGACCACCACGGAGGCGAGGATCGTGTAGACCGGGTACCTCAAGATCGGCGCCCAGACACCGTCAAGCGCCGAGGGCAGCCAGAGAAGAGCGCCCACGAGCGCGAGCAAGATCACGTTCTTCCCCAGTGCGGGAACCCGCTCCTCGATGGCGTCCATGAACGCCAGCTTCTTTCCCGACACTGCTAGAAGGCAGATCAGCACACCCATCAACATTGCGTCGGCCTGTGTGTGCGTAAGAAAACCGACCGAAGCAGCCGGCGTCACCGCGCGCGCCACGGTCGAGACAGCAACGACTCCGAGTGCGCAAACCGTCGCAAGCACGCGGCGATCGCGTACCACGAGCATGAGGATCGGTAGCACTAGGTAGAAGTGCATCTCTACTGAGAGCGACCAGTAATGTCCGAACATCGCCGGGGCATGCCGCGCGGCGAAAAAGTAGTTGTAGCCGCCCGAGAGCAGCCACTTCACCTCGGTGGGCCAGGGAAGCGCCCAGACGTTACCGCCCATCCGACTTGCTCCGGTGGCAATCACGATCGACGCGAGTACCCAGAAGGCCGCTACCGGCACGATCCGGAAGATGCGTCGGATGTAGAAATCGCGCAGAAAGGCGCCCTTGCCGGCAAGCGTGCTGCGTCCGGGGAGCCGGCGGATGATACTCAGCGTGACCACGTACCCGGAGATCACAAAGAAGAGGCTGACCCCCGTGTATCCGTGTATGAGCATGTCCGGTAGCGCCAGCCCGGTGTGGCTGAAGAGCACCATGATGATGGCGAAGGCGCGCAACTTCTGTATATCGTCCAGCTTTTGCATCCGATAGTCCTCTCCCCCGTCGGATCACACCGCGGCTATCGGGTGGTGCGATTCGATTTCGGTTAAGCAACGGCAAGGCCCGCCGTCACGAAGCACGCGGTCCGCACCACCGTTCCATGCACGAGGCCACATGCTTGAGGCCGTCGAGAGTGAGACTTCGCACTCCGAGATGCACGACCGGTGCCAGAGAGTCCGCTCGTTCGGCATGTGCCGCTGGAGCTCCAGCGGGGAGCCGTTCGTCGAACGCCGGCCCGGCGGACATCACTCTCCGAACAAGCCCATTACCGCCGCATGCTCGTCGCGCGGCAGGAACGGATACTGGTCGTCGAGTGAGGGCGACACCATTGTGCCGTCCTCGAGACGCCGCGACACCGTCTTCGGCTTCTTCTCCTGCAGCGGGTTCACGTTCACTTCGACGAGCCAGGGCGCATCGTCGGACATCACCTCGGCGATGCCATCTGCAACGTCCTCGTTCGTGCGCAGAAGCTTGTAGCCCAAACCGTACGATCTGGCGAGCGCCTCGAAGTCGGGGTTCGCGAGCCCGGACTCGGGATGGCACCCGTAGAAGCGCCCCTTGAAGAAGTTCGTTTGCGTGGCACGGATCGTCTCGTAGCCGCCGTTGTTGAGCACGAAGACCTTCACGTTTAGGCAGTTGTGACCGATGGTGAGCAGCTCCTGCACGTTGAACTGCATGCTGCCATCGCCGGTCACGAGTAGCGTCTTTCCGTTGTCCTGCGCCACGCAGGCGCCGATGGCGCCCGGGAGGTCCCAGCCGGTGGCGCCGAAGCCGTAGTTGGTGATGATTCGCTGTCCGGGCTTCACGGCGAAGGAGTGGTGTATCGAAACCGCGTCAGAGGCGTTGCCGGTGAGCACGACCTGGCCCGGCTCCGCTGCCTTACCGAGTTCGGAGGCAAGCACGTAGGTGTTCACGAACTGCTCGTCTTCGAAGTAGTCGTCCGTGACGATCGGGTAGTCACGCTTCCAGCTCGCGACCGCCTCGGCCCAGCGGGGATCGAACGAGAAACCGTCCGCGGGCACCTGCTCGACGAACCGCTCCATGAACCACTTCACGTCCGCGAGCACGGCCACGTCGGCCACGAAGTGCGGCTTGCGCATCTCCTCGGCCTCGATATTCACCATCACGCGACGGGCCCTCGGCGCGAAGCCGCTCGTGTCGAAGCCGACATCCTTCACCGCCATGCTCGCGCCGACGCAGAGCAGCAGGTCGGCGTTCTGCAGCGTGAAGTTTGCGCGGCGCTGCCCGGTGGGACCGAACCGGCCGAGGTACTGCGGATGCTCCTCGGGCAGCAGGTCCATGCCCCCCATGGTGGCGACGACCGGGCATCCGACACGCTCCACGAAGCGGACGAATGCGTCTTCGGCGTGAGCGATGTGGATGCCGTTGCCGGTTACAATCACGGGCCGCGTGGCCGACTTCATCAAGTCGGCGACCTCGGCGATGGAGGCGGGGTCGTTGACGCCGGGTTCGAGGGCGACGGCCGCGCCGGCGGCCACCGCACGCATGGCCGCTTCGATATCGAGCTCGGCGGACTGCACGTCGAGCGGCACGTTCAGCCACACCGGGCCCGGTCGCCCGGAGGTGGCGATACGGATCGCCCGCTCCAGCTCGGCGGGGATGTCTGCCGCGTTCATGACGGTCTTCGCGTACTTGGTGATCGGCTCGGCCATCGGAATGATGTTGATCTCCTGCGGTCCAATCTGGCGATGCTTGGTGTAGTCGGCAATCAGGCCGGTGCGCACCTGACCAGAGATGACGAGGACGGGCACCGAGTCGACGAAAGCGCCGGGAATGGCCGAAAGCGCGTTGGTGGCTCCCGGACCACTCGTGACCAGGCAGACGCCCAGTCCGCCCGTGACGCGTGCGTACGATTCGGCGGCGATGGCGCACGCCTGCTCGTGACCGTTCGCCCAGTACCGCACGTCCTCGCTCCGGCCGAGCGCGTCGAGCAGGAACATGATGGCGCCGCCGGCGACGGTGAAGACGTCCCGCACCCCGCGCGACGCGAGTGCTTCGATAACATAGTCGGCCACGATCATCGTGAATCACCTTTCGTCGAGCGATGCCAGGCGGCAGCGCGTATGATCCCTTCTTCGAGCGATATGGCGGGAGTCAGGCCGAGCTCCTTATTCGCTCGAGACACGTCGGGCACGTACCGGTTGGGCGCCGTGCCTCGCTCCGGCTGCCTGGCGACGTCAACGCCCGGCGCGCCGAGGACGCGAGCGACCTCCTCGGCAAGCTCGCGGACGCTCAGTGCCGAGCCGGAACCGACATTGTAGGCGCGACCCGCTTCTCCTGCGAGCAGGATCGTCCACAGCCACCACGCGAGGTCCGCTGAGTAGAGATAGGAGCGCACCGGCGTGCCGTCGCCGCCGATGCGGATGGGCTCGCCCGCGAGCGCGTCGCGGATGAAGTTGCCCACCGCGTAGCCGGCATCCATCGGCAGGAACGGGCCGACGAACGCGAACAGGCGCGCAATCTTCACCGGCAGGCCGGTCTCGAACTGCGAGGCCGCGCAGAGGAACTCGGCGGCGCGCTTGCCGTGCGAGTAGGCGGCACCTGCGTCGTTGGGAGCGGGTGCGATCTCCGCGTCCTCGGGCACGTGCGTCACACCGGCCGGCTGGCGGCCGTATACCGCCCCCGAGCTCGTGTACAAGACGCCCTGCGCCGCGCGCTCCTCGGCAAAGCGGAGCACGCGCTTGGTGCCCTCCACCGCGGTATCGAACTCCAGCGACGGTCTGCGCGCCGAGAGCTCGGTGTTGGTCTCGGTGGCCATGTGCAGGACGTGCGTGAACTCGCCGCTCGGGAACCTGCAGGTCAGCATGTCGCCCGCGACCATGGCGATGCCGGGCGCGCCGGCGATGTGCGGGTTCACGCTCGCGAAGCGCTGCGGGTCGCGAGAGAGCGACACGACCTCGGCGCCCAGCGCCAGCCTCGCGTTCGCCCAAACGATGCTCTCGAGCATCCATCGTCCGACGAACCCGGTGCCGCCGGTCACGAACAACCGCGCTCCGCGCAGCTGCTCCCAAAGGTCGCCGGTTCGCTCGACGACGTAGTCGAGATCGCTCGCGAGCGGATTGGTCGTGTTGCTCACAGTCGTGCCTGACCCTCGCGGCCGCGGCTCGCGTCTCCTCGAGAGTCCGAGAGCATCGCCAGCACTTCCACGGCCTCGTCGAACGTCGTCAGGTCATTCTCGCCCACACCATCCACCGCCGAAAAGAACGACTCCAGCTCGCGAACGTAGGTCGCGTCGGTGTCGAACAGGGCCTCGTCGGTGGCGTGCGACTCACCGCACGCGCCGATGATGTCGAACGAGCGACCCGGAATGTCGCACTCCAGCACACCCTCGGACCCGACGATCCGGATCCGACGCCTCCTACTGCGCTCGAGGTAGTCCATGTGCAGCGTACAGGTGAAGCCGTCGTCGAAAGAGTAGATGCCGTCAAAGACGTCGGCCGCCTCGATGCCGAGCACGCCCGTGCGCGAATACCGCACGCAGTGGTGGACCGGCGTGCCGAACAGCATGAGCATGTAGTCGATCTCGTGCGACAGGTCGAGCCCGACGCCGCCTCCGCGCTGCGACGACGCACTGTAGAGTTGCGCGAGTGAGCGGTTGGGGCGCCAGTCGGGCAGCCACTGCCCGACCTCGATGCGCGCGAACAGGAGCTGGCCGAGCGTACGGTCGCGCAGCGTCTGCGCGATCTTGTCCATGACGCCGAGGAATCGCAGGTTGTACGCTACGCGCACCACGACGCCGGCCTCGCGAATCTCGTCGCGCAGTGCATCGAGCTCCGCCGAGAAACCATCGGCGACCGGCTTCTCCATGAGCAGATGCACGCCACGCGCAACGAGCCCGCGTGCCGTGGCGGCGTGCTTGTGCGTGTCGTTGGCGATGATCGCCAGCGGAGGGCAGTCAGCAGGGACCTCGGGCAGGATCCGGACGCGTGCGTCCGCGAACGACTCCACGTCGGAGACGTCGCGGGCCGTCAGCACCAGCACCTCGCCCACCCCCATCGCCAGCAGGTTGCGCACGTGGCGCTGTGCGATCGACCCACTACCGACGACGAGCACGCGCTGAGGGATGCGAGGGGTCACCGGGCCGTCCACCCGCCGTCGACGATGATGTTCTGGCCGGTCACGTACGAGCCCGCGTCGGACGCGAGAAACACCACGGCGCCGACGATGTCGCGCGGCTTCGCCATGCGGCGCAGCGGCGTGAGCTCGTCGTAGCGGCGCCGGAACTCGTCGGGCCACCGGTCATCGACGCCGCCGGGTGACACGCAGTTGCAGCGAACGTTCGACGGGCCGAAGTAGGTAGCGAGCAGGCGCGTCACACCGATGACGCCACCCTTTATCGCCGAATACGCGCTGGGCATCGTCATCTCGGTGCCGTCATAGACCTCGTAGCTCGGGCCGATGACGCCGTAGATGGAAGCGAAGTTGATGACCGACCCACCGCCTGTCTGTGACATGCGCATCGCCGCAGCACGCGACGTGGCGAAATAGCCACCCAGGTGCATGTCGAGGTTCT
Organism: uncultured Eubacteriales bacterium; assembly: GCA_964500985.1. Classification (GTDB taxonomy): domain Bacteria; phylum Actinomycetota; class Coriobacteriia; order Anaerosomatales; family PHET01; genus CAZCRB01. Next base: position 681 of record CAZCRB010000059.1, on the reverse strand, counting down.
TGAGCCAGGAGTCGTACAACTCCGTCTCGAGCTTGGCGCCCCAGTCCGACGTGCGCGGATACGCACAGTTGACCAGGATGTCCAAGCATCCCGACTCGGCGACGACACGGTCGAGTGCCTCGGCGATCGACGCCTCCGAGGTGATGTCCATGACCAGGCTGCGGCTCGCGTCCTCGCCGACTGCCATGTCAGCCGTCCACACGTCGGCGCCCGCAGCCCGCAGCGCGGCGCAGACCTCCCGGCCGAGAAGCCCCGACGCGCCGGTGACGACCGCAACGCGGCCTTCACACGAGAACAGGTTGTTGTACGCCTCTTGATTCATGCGGTACCTACCAGCCCTTCGCTGTAGTCACGGTGCAGTTCACATCGTGGACGTGTTTGCGCCTGATCCGGCGATATCGATGTCGTGAAACGTCGCCTTACGTGCCCGCTCGAGCAACTCGCGGTCCGCGAGAACCTCGACGATCTTCTCGGCGGTGTGACCGTCTCCGTACGGGTTGGATGCGGTGGCGGCGAACGCACGATGCTGCGGCGAGGCGGCGAGTTCGATGGCGCGCCGGATGTCCGCCGTCTCGGCCTCCGCGTGTACCACCGAGGCCGGCCGCACGCGCCCGGCCTGCCGAGGGCCGATGTCGACGCTGGGCACCCCGAGCGCCGGGACCTCGATGAGCCCGCTCGACG
>CAZCRB010000058.1:0-9275 GCA_964500985.1 uncultured Eubacteriales bacterium | reverse complement strand
AGCGGCCGTTCGTGGGGCGGTTTGGTGTAGTCGCGCAACGGCAGCGGGCGCGTCTGCTCGGTCGCGAAGAAGCGGTGCTCGTCGCCGGACACGCGCAGCAAGACGTCCATCAGCGGGCGCTGGGTGCGGTAGACGCGCCACAGATCGCGCTTGAACCGCACCTCGTCGGGGCTGAGCCAGTGCGCCTCGTCATCTCCCCTGCCGGGAATCAGACGAGCGAACTTGGGCACGCGCGAGAGGAAGCGGCGCTCCTTGTCGCGCCGGTACATCGGGAACTCCCGCACCTCGACGCCGTCGCTGGCGAGCACCTCCCAGGCGGCGAAGTTGAGCGCGTCGTGGTCGGGGTGGCCGCCCTCGAACGCCGGAACGTACGCGAGCTCCGGCTCGACGCCGCGATGCACCTCGGCCAGCGAGGAGACGACCTCGGGCAGCTGCGCGTGCAAGACGATGGGCGGCAGCTGGGCCACGATGAGATGGCCGGGCGGGACCCCGATGCGCGCCATGGCCTCCTCGGCCTCGGCACGGCGGCGCTTCTCGATCGGCTCGCGATCGTCGCGCGCGAACCAGGCCGCCCACACCTCGTCACCGGCGGCCACGTGGGCGCGCAACGTGGCGGCGAGCGAGAACTCGTCGTTGGGATGCGCTGCGAGCAGGAGCACGCGGCGCGGCGTGTCTGCGGCTCTGACCATGGGATTCACGCTATCACGGCGCGCGGTGCGCGCGGGACGCCGGTCCGGTGGGCGAGCCGTTGGGCGGGGCTAGCGGTTGCCGATGACCGCCATCTGCACGAGCGCCACCACGATCGCGACGAGCACCGTCACCCACCAGATGCCGCCGGTCGCCATGCCCGCGACCCACCCGAGCACGATGCTGCCGGCCGCGATCGCGCCGACGGTCCCGCCGCGGTGGCCGCCGGACGCGCGGCGCACGACCTCGGCGGTCAGCGACCCCCACAAGATGCCGAGCAGGAAGCCGCCCCAGTGGATCGCCCCGAGCAGAAGGCCGCTCACCACTCCGAACCCCGCGCCGGCCGCCAGCGCGAGCGCGAACTGCCGGGGCTTCACGAACTGGTACTGGCTGCGCTTGGGTCGCGCGCACTCGGGACACTTGTAGCCGACCGGCGTGAGCACCATCTCCTTGGGGCAGATGGGCTTGCCGCACTCGGCGCACGACATCTCCGTGTCGACGTCAGGGTGATACGAGCACTTGGCCACGGGTTCCTCCGAGAACGACATCGCCGTACGCGACCGATTCTAGCGAACCGCCACCATCAGCAGGACCGATCCGGCGCCGAGCATGAGCGGTGCGATCTGGGGGACGCGCCACCCCAGCCAGTACCTGACCGCGGCGGCGGCGATCAGGCCCGCGCCCCATGCCGCGAGCCCGAGGGCCGCGAGCAGGAGCGGATAGAGTGCCCACATGAAGACGCCTCCCGGAGGAGGCGTCAGATCCAGTGACGAAAGCGTCGTCCATACGGCCGCGACGAGCGAGGCCGGCAACGAGAGTCGGGCCACCCGACCCGCGATCACGCGGGTCCTCTCGTTCGGTGCCATGTGGGCAGGCGCGAAACTCAGGCAGCTCACGAGCAGCATCCCGAGCCACGCCGCGGCGCAGTCGGCTCCCATAGGGCGACTGTAGCGCGCGGCGGGCCCGGGCGCCAGACCCGATCGCCAGCCACAGAGGTGCTAGCGGTTCACGGACCTCCAGGCCGTGCCTTCGACGTCGAGCGCGTCACCGCGCTGGGCGGCCGGTGCTCCCGCCAGGCCGATCGCCGGCTTGGGCGCGCGGCGCGGACCGGCGGCCGGCTCGTCGCGCACCGACCCGGACGTGACCGTGCCGATCGGGACGATGCCGAGCTGCAGGTCGTACCAGGAGGTGCCGAGGTTGGCGTCGGCGAGGTTCTTGACCCCGTCACTGACGGACTTGGGGCCGCCGTAGACCTGCAGGTCGACCACGTACGGGCCGCTCGACTGCAGGATGGCGCGGGCGTTGGGATCGAGCGTCGACGCCGGCGTGAGCAGCAAGGGCGCGGTGTTGTAGCCCGCGGCCGCGCCACCGGCCAGCGCGTCGGGGAACTTCTCGCCCGAGGCGACGGCGATCCAGTCCCACCCGCCGGTCATGTTGTACAGCATCTGGTGGAACCCGACGACCTCGGCGCAGGTCGAGTAACGGTCCGCTCCGTAGAGCCACGGACCGTCGACCGGCCGGCCGGAGTACGCGTCGAGGCTGAAGATGACCTCGGGCGTCATCGACTTGGGACCGCCCACGAAGATGCCGATCGGCGTGTCCATCGCGCCGGTGATCTGGTTCCACGCGTAGCCGACCGACGCCGGGGCGCCCGAGGTCGGGGTCAGCAGGACCGGTCGGCAGTCGCGGTAGGCGAACGGCGCAAGCGACAGCGCGTCGGAGAAGACGTCACCGCGCGCGACGAAGGGCTCGTGGTTGTTCGTCAGCGAGTCCACGACGAGCGCGACCTGCGCCGCGCAGGCGTAGCGGTCGGCGCCCGAGATGCGCTGGATGTTGGTGATGCCGGCCGCCTTGAGCTGGTTGACGGCGTCGTAGCCCACCGACGCCGGTCCGCCCACGATGAACACCTTGACCGAGGCGACCCCGGCATTCGACGCGAGCCGCCGCATCTCGGTCACGAGACCGGCCGGCAGCGTGTTCTTCTGCGTGAGCAGCAGCGGCGCGTTGTAGCAGCCGGCGAGCGGCGCGGCGGCGAGCGCGTCGGCGAAGGTCTCGCCGTTGACGAGCACGACGGTGTCGGCCGAGTAGAAGTCGGTCTGCGAGATCTTGATGGCGGTCTGGAAGCGGTCGGCCGCCGAGACGCGGAACGTGCGCTGCGCCTTGAGGGTGTAGCGGTCGATCATCCACGAGTCGATGTCGGGCGGAAGTCCGGGCGTGCCGTCGGGCTGATGATCGAGCTGGAACGCCCACGAGTCCTTGAGGTGCATGCCGCGCACCTGCCAGTGCAGCTGCGTGTCGCGGTGAGCGCCCGTGGGGTCGTCGAAGGCGACGACGTAGTAGGCGTCGGGCAGGCCGATCATCTCGTAGCCGCCGGAGGCGTCGGTCAGCGTCGAGTCGGTGGGCGTATCGGCGACCATGAGGCCGCCCGCGCCGTCATCGACGAGCCCGTAGACCGAGACGACGACCCCGGGGATCGGCGTTTCGGATGCGTAGTCGTACACGGTGCCGTTGAGCACGCCGGGCGTGACGTCGTTGGCCAGCGCGACGCCCGGCACGGCGAGCGCGGCCGCCATCGCCAGCCCAAGGATCAGAAGCGAATACCTCGATCTCATGCCAGTCCCCCATTCATCACGGGCGAGATACCGGGTCCGCGTGCGCTCCCGGTCCTCACCCTGCGTTCCTTCGCGGGTACGTTCTCGTATCGGCAGGGACATCGATTGCTAGACTCAGCACATCGCGCGCCGACCCGAGTCGCACCTCCCATTAGAACAGGCCGCCGTGACATCACAACCCCACAAGCACCGGGTTCTCGCGTGGGACGCTCTGCGCGCCTTCGCGATCGTGAGCGTCGTCGGTATCCACGTGCTCATGATCTACCGCGAGACCGCGCCGCCGGGCTCGACGGTGCTGCTGATAGACGACCTCCTGCACTACGCTGTTCCGCTCTTTGTGTTCATATCCGGCGCTTTGGTGTGGTCTAAACCGCTCGGGCACGAGAAGGGCGCGTACCGGACGTTCCTCGCGCGCCGCGGCGCCGCCATCGTGCTGCCGTTCCTCGCGTGGGACGCGCTCTACCTCGTGCTGTTCCTCGCGCGGGCCACCGACCCGGTCGCGCAGCTGCCCAATGCCCCGTCGCTCCTGCTGACCGGCAACGCGTGGTATCACCTCTACTTCGTCCCGATGCTGCTGACCTACTACCTGCTCACGCCGCTCGCGCAGCGCGTGCAGCGGTTCTCGCCCGAGCTGCTCGTGGTGGCGTGCTACGCGGTGCGCGTCTTGTGGGCGGCCGACATCGCGGGACTCGCGGGCTCGGTGGGCGGGGACCTGTGGCGCTCGTACGTGTTCCACGTCGCGACCCACCTGCCGCACATGGCGCTCGGCGCGTGGTTCGCGCTGCGCAGCCCCGGCTGGCCCGCGGGTGTGCGGCGCGCGTGGCCGGTGCTGCTCGCAGGCGGGTTCGCGGTGCTGGCGAGCGCGAGCTACCGCACGCTGATGGAGGCGATCACCGTGCCCGAGCTCGCGCGGCTCGCGTTCTCGGCGGGCATGGCGGCCGTCGTCCTCGGCCTGGTGCTGCTGGCGTTCACGCTCGAGCCGCTCTTCGAGCGGCACCGCCACACCGTGACCGCGGCCGGGGCGCTCGCCTTTGGCGTCTACTTCGTCCACCCGCTCTTCGTGCTCGCGACCACCTCGGCGGTCGCGGCCGCGGGTGCCGAGCGGCTCTGGACGCGGTGGTGGTTCACGCTGGCGGTCTTCGCGGCGATCACGGCCGCCTCGTTCGGGGTCTCGTGGCTGCTCGCGCGACAGCGCCACACGGCGTGGCTCGTCGGGCTGCATCCGCCGCGTCCCGCAGCCGAGCCCGCAACCGAACCCGCGGCGACGACGGCCGCTCGCTGAACCGGACTAGCCCAGCAGCGTGTTGAGCCCCTTGAGCATCACGAGCGCCGCGATCACCGCGGTCGCGGCGGCGGTCACGCGGTTGCCGTTCTCGACGAGCCAGACGCGCGTGGCCTCGATGAACTCGTGCGAACGGTCCGGGAAGACCACCGTGTAGAGCGTGGGCACCGCGACGCTGATGGACGCGACCGCCATGAAGATCAGGAAGTAGATAAGGACCACGATGGCGCCGGCGGACTGGATGCTGGCGACCGCGGCGGCCGCGGCGAGCGCCCACGGCAGGTTGAGGAACGCCCCTCCCGCGCCGAGCAGGAACCCGGAGCCCGTCCCGAGCGCGTCGACGCCGGCGAGCGCCTTGCCCATCAGCTTCTCGATCTGGGTCTTGCCGCGCCGCCAGCTCAGGGCCGCGGCGAAGATCATCGCTGCGCCCACGAGGATCTCGAGCCACGCGAGCAGCTCGGGACGCTTGACGTGCAGGACCTTGCCGCCGGTGCTGACCGCCACGTACGTCAGCGCGAAGCTGAACGCGCACATGATGACGAGCGCAACCGTCCACCCGATGAGGAACGCCACCGACTTGCGCGTCCCGCGTTGGCTCAGCAGGAAGGCGAGGTTGGCGACGACGGCAGAAGGTGTGGCCGCGACGATGAACCCGAGGGTTATGACGGTGGCGAGGGCGGTGATCATTGGAAGACACTGTAACGGAAGTGCGGGTAAGTACCACCGCGCAAGCGGTATGTACTCTCCATCGTGTCTGCGCGCGCCACTGAGGCGGGCGCGTAGGTCTGAAGGAGGAACCCATGGCTCACGTCGAGTTGCGCAATGAGATCCTGTTCAAGGCGCCCACCCGGGTGGGCCTGCTCGCGGACGTGTCCGAGGCGCTGCACAACGCCGGCGTCAACGTCTACGCGATCGGCGCCTACGACAAGGGCGGCATGGGCGAGTTCCTGCTGCTGACCAGCAACAACCGGCTTGCCGGCGAGGCGCTCGCGCCTCTCGAGGGCGAGATCGACATGATCCCGGTCGTCGTGGCCGAGGTGCCCAACCAGCCCGGCACGCTCGCGGCGATGGCACGGCGCCTCGCCGACGCAGGGATCAACGTGGCCCAGATACACGCGACCACGAGCGACTCCCCCACCGCCACCGTGGTCCTGCAGACCTCGTGCGAGATCGACGTCGTCGGCCTGCTCGGCGACTTGTAGTCCGCTCCCCGAAGAAAGGCGTTCGATGACCCGCCACACCACGCTCACCAAGCTCGCCCTCGCCTCTGCCCTGGTCGCCGTCGCGCTCAGTGGCGCCGCCTGCTCCTCGTCGAGCAGCTCGGGCACGTCCACGCCCGCGACCAACCCGCCCGCCACGCAGGGCACCGACCTGAGCAGCGCGATCACGGCCGCCGGCCAGTCCGTCAGCTCGGCGTCGACGACCATCAGCACGCTCAAGCAGCCGCTCGACGACGCGACGATGACCAAGATCCAGACGCTGCAGTCCACGCTCAACCTCGCCGAGACGCAGACCGGCGCCGCCCAGGTCGCGACCGCGCAAAAGGCGCTCGAGCAGTTCGATGACGGCATCGCCGCCGTCGAGGCCGTCATCGCCGCGACGCCGGCCGACAGCCCCGACACCGACTCGCTGAACCTGCTGCTCCAAGACCTCCAGAACGGCCGCGACCAGCTCGCCGCCGGCCTGCCCAAGTAGCACCGTCCCCGAGAGGGGCGCTGGCACGCTAGCCGAAGATGGCACCTCTCGTGCATCATCGGCCGCATGCGCCAGCGCCCCTCAGGACAACCCACCCGCGGTAAGACCGCGCTCAACCGCCTGCGTCAGGTCGACGTCTTTGTCGCGCTCGGCCTTTCCGGCGTGCTGACCGGTGGCGCCCCGCTCGCCGTCGACGTGGGCTACGGCGCCCAGCCCTGGACCACGCTCGAGATGGCCCAGCGGTGGCGGCGCACCAACCCCGAGCTGCGCGTCATCGGCCTCGAGATCGACCCCGAACGCGTCGCCGCGGCGCTTCCCCACGCCGATCCGCCCCGCACGACCTTCGCCCGGGGCGGCTTCAACCTCGCCGCCGCGCTCGGCTCCGAGAAGGCGCGGGTCGTGCGCTGCTACAACGTCTTGCGCCAGTACGACGAGAGCGACGTCGACGGCGCGCTGTCCCAGATGGGCGCCGTTCTCGAGCCGGGAGGCGTGATCGTCGAAGGCACCTCGAACCCGACCGGCGGGATGGTCGCCTTCGACGTGTGGCGCAAGCCGGTGACCGGCGCGACCTCGCACGCCCACGGGCTCGAGCACGTGGCGCTCGTCTTTGGCACGAACTTCCGCGCCCCGCTCGGACCGGCCGACTTCCAGACGATCCTGCCCAAGCGCCTCATCCACCGGATGCTCGACGAGAAGCCCGCGCGCTTCTTCGCCGACTGGCGCCTGGCGAGCACCGCGGCGCTCGAGCACCGGCACAACGGCCGCCGCCGGCAGTGGGCGACCGCGGCGAGCGCGCTGCGCGAGCGTTTTGGGCACCCGATCGATCCGCGCCGCCGCCTCGCCGAGCGCGGGTTCCTCGTGCTGCGAAGCGACCTGCGCTCCTAGCGGTACGAGATGCCCTTGGCCTCGGCCGTGACCTGCGTGCCGGCGCTGCCCGCAACGAGCCCGCCGATGTCGGCGAGCGAGCCGATCGCGGCGCGACCGCCGGTGGCCAGCACGAACTCGCAGGCGGCGGCCACCTTGGGCCCCATCGAGCCGACGGGGAACTGCGCCGACATCGCGATGAGCGCCTCGGGGGCCACCTGCGAGATGGCCCGCTGCTGCGGGGTCCCCCAGTCCGCGTAGACCGCCCCGGCATCGGTCGCCATGACAAAGAGGTCGGCGCCGATGTTGCGCGCGAGCAGGCCGCTGGCGAGGTCCTTGTCGATGACGGCCTCGACACCGCACAGCTGGCGGTCGGGCGCCGGCGGCGGAAGGCGCGTGGCGCGCTCGTCGTCGGGCGCAACGTACGCCGTGGGGATGCCGCCCCCGCCCGCGCAGATGACCACGCAGTCGCGGTCGAGCAGCGTGGTGAGCACGGCGGTCTCGAAGATGCGCAGCGGCTTGGGCGAGGCGACGACGCGCCGCCACGAGGTGCCGTCGGGCTTGAAGGTCCAGCCGCGCTCCCGGGCGAGGCGGTCGGCCGCCTCTTTGACGTAGAGCGGGCCGATGGGCTTGGTGGGGTCGTCGAAGGCGGGGTCGTCCGGGTCGACCTCGATCATGGTCAGCACGGTCGCGAGCGGCTTCTCGAACGGCAGCCGGTTTCCCAGCTCCTGCTCGACGAGGTACCCGATCATCCCCTGCGTCTCGGCGCCGAGGATGTCGAGCGGGTAGGGGTCGACCTCCGGGTACGCCGCGCTCTGCAACGCGAGCAGCCCGACCTGCGGCCCGTTGCCGTGCGAGATGACGAGCTCGTGCTCCATGGCGATCGGGGCGAGCGCATCGCACGCGACGCTGACGTTGCGGCGCTGGTTCTCGCTGCTCATCGCCTCGCCTCGCTGGAGCAGGGCGTTGCCTCCCAGGGCTACGACGATCCTCATGCGGGTCCCTCCGGTCAGCCGGGTGTGGTGTGCGAGTAGGCGCCCCCGCGCGGGTGCGCCTTACTCGCCAGTATGCCCCAGCTAGCGCGCGTTCTCCTGCGCCGCGTCGAGCTCCGGAACCGGGGCTCCGGGAAACGCCGCGTCGTAGGCGAAGGTCGCCCACGGCTCGGGGTCGCCCTCCCAGCGGGCGTCCACCTCGGCCGGGTACCAGATGCCGCCGGCGCTGCGGCGGCCGCGCATCGTGACGTACCACTCGTGCTTGGTCGTGTCCTCGGCGCCGCGGAAGCGCAGGGCCTTGGCGCTGACGGGCACGTCGGTGTCCGGGTCGAACCCGATGAGCACGCTGTCCTCGCCGTCCTTGAACGGGAACACCATCCGGGCCGTGTGGTCGTCGACCGGCTCGAAGCGCACGCGCGGATCGGAGAGCAGCGAGCCGGGCACGCTGATGGCCTCGAGCCAGCTGGCCACGTTGGCGCCCTGGTCGATCCGGTCGCCGTCGGCCGGGCCGACCGGCGTCTCCATGCGGCCCTTCTCGTTGACGAAGGTGTCGCGCCCGTGAAGCAGGCCGATGCCGTACCAGGTCAGGTCCATGCGGCGGACGAAGCCGACCCCCGGGCGGAACTCGACGCGGTGGCGCATGGGGATCGTGACGCCCTTCATCCGCATGACGCCGCGGCCCGAGAGCAGCACCGAGTCGTAGACCGGCATCCCGAGCGGGTACTCGGCGTGCAGCCAGCGCGCGACCGGAGCCGGCAGATTGTCGGGGACCTGGACGATGCGGACCGGCGCCGGCGCGTCGGCCGCGCCCGCCGGTGCCGCGAAGCGCGGCGACTTCACGAGCAGCCCGACGCCCGCCACCACGAGCAGACCGACCACGACGACGACCACGTACTGAACGACCTTCATGTCCCGCTCCCTTCCCCACGCCGGGCGCCGATCGGCCCCGGCGACTGTGATGCAAGTGCTTGCTTGCATTGACTCTATACCCTGCCCGCGTCAAATGCAAGCGGTCACTTGCATATTTCGCGACGCGCCCCTGCGCTCCCCCGCGCCGCCGCGCCCCCCGTACCCCCCGTGCCCCCCGCACCCCCCGGCCGGCCCATCTTCGGTAAGACCCCGGTTAGACCCTCCGGGTAGCGT
>CAZCRB010000057.1:0-10002 GCA_964500985.1 uncultured Eubacteriales bacterium | reverse complement strand
TCGAGCGCTACTCGTCCAACGCGTGGCGGCGCCTCGAGGTCACGCCGGGCATGACCGGCTTGTGGCAGGTCTCCGGGCGCAGCCGCCTCACCTTCGACGAGATGGTCCGCCTCGACTTGTTCTACATCGAGAACTGGTCGGTGGGTCTGGACCTGACGATCATCTTCAGAACGATTCCCGCTGTGCTGTTCGCGCGTGGCGCATACTAGAGCGGCACGGACAACGTCGGAGAGGAACCCATGCGTATCATCGTCGTCGTAGGCGCACGCCCCAACTTCATCAAGATCGGGCCGCTGATGCCCGCGCTCGCAGCGGCCGGGATCGACGCGCCGATCGCCCATACCGGGCAGCACTACGACGCGTCCATGTCCGACGTGTTCTTCGCCGACCTGGAGCTGCCACAGCCCACCTGGTTCCTCGGGGTGGGGTCGGGCACGCACGCGGTGCAGACCGGCAAGGCGATGATGGCGCTCGAGGAGCTCCTCTTCGCCGAGCAGCCTGATGCACTGCTCGTGGTCGGCGACGTCAACTCGACGCTCGCCGGCGCGCTCGCGGCCGCCAAGATCGGCGTGCCGGTCGTGCACCTCGAAGCAGGGCTTCGCTCGGGCGACATGTCCATGCCCGAGGAGCTCAACCGTCTCGTCACCGACCAGCTCTCGGCGATGCTGCTCACGCCGAACTCCGCGGCGGGCTTCAACCTGGTGGGAGAGGGTGTCGCGGCCGAGCGCATCCACTTCGTCGGCAACATCATGGCCGAGTCGGTCCTGCGCAACTCGGCCCGCATCGCCGATCGCGTGGTCTGCGAGCGCTTCGGGCTCTCGCAAGGCGACTACGCCATCGTCACCTGCCATCGCCCCGAGAACACCGACCACCCCGAGCGCCTCGCCGAGATCGCGGCTGCGCTCAAGGCGCTCGAGTTCCCGGTCCTGTTCCCAGTCCATCCCCGCACCCGGCCCCGCCTTGCGGAGGCCGGTCTGACCGGTGACGAGGCGCACGTGCACCTCGTAGACCCGGTCGGCTACCTCGAAATGCTCGCGCTGCAGCGTGATGCGCGCCTTGCCATCACCGACTCCGGCGGCGTCCAGGAAGAGGCCTGCATGCTCGGGACGCCGTGCGTCACCGTGCGCCGCAACACTGAGCGCCAGATCACCGTCGAGATCGGGGCGAACCGCCTGGCCTCGGCGACCTACGACTCGATCACGGCCGCGGTCTCCGATGCGCTGGCGGCTCCGCTCGGCTGGGAAGCGCCCGAGCGCTGGGACGACGAGGTCGCGCACCGCGTGGTCTCATCACTGGCGTCGGGAATCCTGCCGCTCGCCGAGTAGCGCTCTCGGTCGGGCACGATGCGACCGAAGCATTCGGGTAGATAGGTTCAGACCGCAAACCGCTCATACCCGGGAGGTACAGGGGCGTGCGACTGATCGTGGCGCTCGGAGCCAGACCTAACGTGGTCAAGGTCGGCCCGCTCCTGCCTGAGTTGGAGCGCGCCGGCATAGTCGCTGACGTCGCGTTCACCGGGTCGCGGGAGCTCGACCGAGAAGCGAACGGCACCGGTGCCGTCTCCTTCTACGGCGTGCAGATGCCCGAGCCGCGGTGGTTCCTCGATATCGGCACGGGCACCGACGCCGTTCAGACCGGCGCGGCCATCGTCGCGTTCGAACGCCTCTTCGCCGCCGAGCGCCCCGACGCGGTCATGGTCGTCGGTGACGTAAACCCGACGCTTGCCGCCGCGGTCTCGGCGGTCAAGGCCGGCCTGCCGGTAGTGCACCTGGAAGCTGGCCTGCGCTGTGGTGATCTGCGCATTCCCGAAGAGGTCAACCGCGTCTTGATATCCCGCGTCGCGGCCATGCACCTCACGCCGACCGAGCAGGCCCTCGAGAACCTCGAAGACGAGGGGACCGAGCCGGAGCGCATCCACTTCGTCGGCAACATGATGGCCGAGTCGGTCATGCGCCATCTCGGCGGTCTGTCGGACCACGCCGCGTGTGAGGAGTTCGGCTTCGCGCCGGCAAGCTACGTCCTCGGTTCGTTCCATCGCCCCGAGAACCTGCGCGATCCGCAGCGCCTCAAGGCCCTCGTCGACGGGCTCGCGCGCTCCCCGCTGCCCGTACTGCTTCCCGATACCGCCGGGCTGCGTGCTCGCCTTGAATCGAGTGGGATCGAGCTGCCGGCGAGCACGATGTTCGTCGAGGCCGTGCCGTACAGCTCGATGCTCACGCTCATCCGCGATGCTGCGGCGGTCTTCACCGACTCCGCCGGCGTTCAGGAGGAGGCCTGCACGATCTGCACCCCGTGCGTGACGATGCGCGCGTGCACGGAGCATGGCGCCACGGTGGAGGCGGGTGCGAATCGGCTCGTCGACGCGACGCCGGAAGACATCCGGTCCGGACTCGTCGACGCGGTCGCCCGGAGAAGCTCGTGGGTGCTTCCCAAGCGCTGGGACGCCACCGTCTCCGACCGCATCGTCAGGGCGCTGCGGCGCGGCGTCATGCCGCTTCGCTAGGGGGCCGCGGGACGGGGCCGTCTGTCGCGCTAGACTGTGACTCGTCGCGCCTGCCGCTCCAACCGGAAGGGTCACATGCGAATCCTCGTCACCGGCGGTGCCGGCTACATCGGCTCCATCACCACTCGCGTCCTGCTCGACGCGGGTCACGAGTGCGTCGTGCTCGACACGCTCGAGCGCGGCTGGCGCGCAGCGGTCGATCCGCGGGCCACGCTGATCGAGGGATCGGTGGGGGACCGAGACGTCGCGGAGGAGGCCTTGGCCGGCTGCGACGCGGTCATGCACCTGGCCGGCTACATCGAGGTCGCGGAGTCGCAGGTCGATCCGGAGAAGTACTTTCGCAACAACGCCGTCGAACCCGTCGCGCTGCTCGAGGCCATGGTCGCGCGCGGGGTCGAGTCCATCGTCTTCAGCTCGACCGCGGCGGTCTACGGCGAGCCCGAGTCCCTGCCCATCTCCGAGGACGCCGTCACCGCGCCGGTCAACGCCTATGGCGCGAGCAAGCTCGCGTTCGAGTCACAGCTCGACGAGTATGCGGCCCAGGGCCTGCGCGCGCTGCGCTTCCGCTACTTCAACGTCGCCGGTGCGTGGCCGGACGGCACTCTCGGAGAGGCGCATGATCCGGAGACCCACATCATCCCGCGCGTCTTGCGGGCGATTCGCGACGGGCAGAGCCGCTTCGAGGTCTTTGGCGCGGACTATCCGACTCCCGACGGCACCTGCGTGCGCGACTACATCCACGTTGTCGACCTGGCTCGCGCGCACCTGCTCGCCCTCGAGTCCCTCGCCGACGGCGGGCCAGGCTGCGTCCTGAACCTCGGCAACGGCCGCGGGTTCTCGAATCTCGAGATCATCGACGCGTGCGCAGCTGTCACGGAAACCCCGATCGAGGTGGAGATCGGTCCTCGGCGGGCGGGTGATCCGGCGGTTCTCGTCGCATCGTCTCAAAGAGCCGCCGACACACTCGGGTGGCGTCCCGAGAGGACCGAGATCCGCGACATCGTCGCAGATGCCTGGCGCTGGCATCTTGCCCGTCCGAACGGGTACAGGTAGACTACCTTCTCGCCGCCTGCGGGCGACGAAATGGGCGATTAACTCAGCGGGAGAGTGCCACCTTCACACGGTGGAAGTCACTGGTTCAAATCCAGTATCGCCCACCATACGATCTCTCTGGAACCGGCCCTCTGTGGCCGGTTCTTCCGTTTGCGCAGCGACTTCCTTTCACGCCCAGATTCGTTCGTTGGTATGAACGGGCGCCATCTCGCGTCCTGCGCGCGGACGAAATGCGCCCGACGGCGCACTGAGGCCGCCCCCTCTCGGTAACACCCATAGGGTTCTCAAGGCGCGTTCCCGCGCTCTCGCGCCGGTTTGGTGCGCGCCGCCATCTCGCCCTGTGGCCGTCCGTCTTCGGAACGCGGGGCGTATCCGTTAAGGGGGAGCACTATGCACAGCGTACGGGGATGGAAAAGGGGAGTCCGAGCAGCTCGCGAATGGCTCAAACGGAGCGTGTCGGCTCTGCTCGTGGTGATACTCCCGCTCGCACTCTCGGGAGTCGTGATGACGCCGGCTCCGGCGATGGCGGCCGGCACGTTCGTCACGGCCGACCTGACCGACGGCATGACGCCGGCACAGATCGCTCAGATGCTGGTCGGTCCGGGCGTCAGCATCTCGAACGTCACCTACACGGGCGCCGATACCGGGCTCGGCACGTTCTCCAACGGCGCGGGCATCGTCTCGCTGGACAGCGGCATAGTGCTCAGCTCCGGAGCGGTCGATCTGGTCCAGGGCCCCAACAACGACAGCGGGGCGGGTATCGACAACACCGTTGCGGGCGACGCGGCCCTGGACACGCTCGCCGCAAGCACGACCTACGACGCATCCATCCTGGAATTCGACTTCGTTCCCACCGCGAGCAACGTGTACTTCTCGTACGTGTTCGGTTCTGAGGAGTACAACGAGTACGTCTACGGCGGCTTCAACGACGTGTTCGCGTTCTGGGTCAACGGAACCAACTACGCGACCGTCGGCTCGCAGCCGGTCAGCATCGACACCATCAACTACGGCAATCCCTACGGCAGTGAACCGAACTCGCACAAGGACCTCTACCTCAACAACGAGCCCGTGGACCCCGACCCGGCACCGTACGACACGCAGCTCGACGGGTTCACCACCAAGCTGGTGCTCTCGGCGCCGGTCAACAAGGACCAGACCAATCACATGCGCCTGGCGATCGCCGACGCGGGTGACGGGATCTTGGACTCCGACGTGTTCATCGGGGCCGGGAGTCTCGCGGTCGATCCTCCTAACCTGAACGTCAGCAAGATGGTCGACTTCAACAACGACGGGGTCTTCTCCGACGTCGAGTCGGGGGCGGCCGGCACCGACGCCACGTGGCGCGTGGTGGTCACCAACACCGGCGGCAGCGCGCTGCCCACCGTGACCGTCACCGATGACAACGCGCACGTCTATCCCGCCAAGTTCTCCTTGGCGCCGAGCGAGTCGACCACCTTCACCTACTCCACGACGGTCTCGGTCGATACCACCAACAACGTCACCGCGGTCGCCGAAGACGCGGGCGGCGTCACGGTGAGCAAGACCGACCAAGCCGTGGCGAAGGTCCTCATCGTCGACAACGACCCGCCGGTCGTAGCAGCCGATGCAGCATCGGTCGACGTTGACGAGGGCGCCACCGCGTCGATGTCGGGGACCTTCTCGGATCCCAACGGCGACGCGGTCGAGCTCTCCGCCTCGACGGGTGTCGTGGTGGCGGGTCCCGGCGGCACGTGGTCGTGGACCGGCAGCTTCCCTGACGGCCCCGCGGCCCCTGTGGTCACCATCACCGCCAAGGACGAGCATGACGCCACGGCAAGTGCCACATTCACCGTCAACGTCGCCAACGTCGCCCCTGAGTGTGGTGCGATCGCGACGCCGGCCGACCCGCTGGCAGGTACCTCGATGGGGTTCGAATGCCCCTTCACCGATGCAGGCGTTCTCGATACGCACGTTGCGGTGTGGGACTGGGGTGACGGCGGCGCCACGAGTCCGGGACTCGTCTCCGAGACTTCCGGCTCGGGCACGGCGAGCGGGACTCACGAGTACGCTGCTCCGGGCCTCTACACCATCACGTTGACGATCACCGATAAGGACGGCGGCGTCGACGTGTGCACTACGCAACTCCTCGTTGGGGAGAACCCCAACTCGCCTCCCACGGTTGCCGCAGACAGCGACAGCGGGACCGCGGAGGAAGGCACGCCGGCCTCGATGACCGGGACGTTCTCGGATCCCGACGGCGATGCGGTGATGCTCTCGGCGTCCTTCGGCTCGGTCACGCCGGGTCCGGGAGGCACGTGGACGTGGGAAGGCACGTTCCTCGACGGGCCGACGATGCAGACGGTCACCATCACGGCGCAAGATGAGCACGGTGCCGTTGCGACCACCAGCTTCGAGATGATGGTCGCCAACGCCGCACCGTGGTGTGGTCCGATCATCACCACGGGAAGCATGACGGTCGGATCCGAGCTCTCGTTCGAGGCCGCGTTCGGCGACCCGGGCGTGCTCGATACCCATGTCGCGCTGTGGGACTTCGGCGACGGCACGGCCCCCGTGCCCGGCGTGGTCTCTGAGGCGGCCGGGTCAGGCACCGCTACCGCCGCTCACTCGTTCGCGTCCGCCGGCACCTACGTCGTGACGCTGACCGTGACCGACAGTGACGGCGCGAGCCATACGTGTACCGCGGAGGTCATCATCGGCGAGGTGCCGCCGGCGTCGCACGGCTTCATCACCGGCGCAGGCAAGGTGATCTCGCCCGAAGGCGCCTATCTCGACCATCCGAGCGTGCACGGCCTGGCGAAGTTCACCATCACCGCCAAGTACGTTGCCGGCCACGCGTTGCCGGTCGGCCAGTTCAGCTTCAGGATCGGGAAGTCCCTGAAGTTCAGCGCGCACCACCTGAGCTCGCTCGAGATCGTGGATCACACCGCGACGGTTCGCGGTACGGGGCGAATCGGCAAGTCCGGCCCGTATGACTTCGAGGCGGTCTTCGTGGACGGGCCCAAGGGTCACGACTCGATGTCGCTCAAGATATGGACGGCCGGCGAGCACACGCTTGTCTACGACAGCGGCATGCTGCCGGTCAGCACACCGGGGTTTCATCTGCACAAGTAGACCAAGGCTACCGGGCATGTGCGCCGGGGGCTGAGGCCACACGGATGAACACGCGTTTCGAGGGACCGGACCTTTGCGGGTCCGGTCCCTTGGCGTTGTGTGACGCTGTCAGGACGGGCGGTTCACCAGGCGGCCCAGCCGAGCGCCTCGGCGAAGCTGGGGTGCACCGCAGGCACTTCCTGCAGCTGCGAGACGGTGAGCCCGCCTTTGACGGCGAGCGCTGCGGCATAGATCACGTCGCTTGCGGTGGGTCCCGCGACCTGGGCGCCGAGCACGGTGCCGTCGGCGGGATCGCTGAGGATCTTGGCGAACCCGTCGGTCTCGCCGTCGATGATGCCGGCCGCGACACCGTCAAGCGAGGTCTTGTGGACCCTGACCTCCCGGCCGGCTGCCGACGCGGCGGTCTCGGTCAGTCCGACGGTGGCCAGCTGAGGAACCGTGAAGCAGGTAATCGGCAGCGCGGAGCACTGCGGCTGTGCGGGGGTGCCCGAGATGATGGACTGCGCCACCGTGCGCCCTTCCATGTTGGCGACCGGAGTCTGCATCATGCCGCCGGCAGCGTCGCCTGCCGCCCACACGCGCGGGTTGGTGGTGCGCAAGAACGGATCGACCACGAGGTGGCCCGCCGGGTCCGTCTCGATGCCGCCCGCCTCGAGTGCCAGTCCGTCGAACTCGGGACGGCGGCCCACTGCGCACAGCACCCGCTCGCTTGGCAGCGCGCGGCTGTTGCCGTCCGCGGCGACGACGAGTGACTCCAGTCCGCCCTCGGCGGGCCGGATCTCCGAGACGGTCGCGTTGACCACGAACTGCACGCCCATCGCGCTGAGCCGTCTGACGGCCACATCGGCCAGGTCCTCGTCGAGCATGTCGAGGACGCGGTCCGCGCGGGTCACGACGACGATGCGCGTGCCCCATGACGAGAAGATGCCAGCAAGCTCCATCGCGATGAACCCGCCGCCGATCACGGTCAGCGAGCCCGGTAGCTCGGCATAGCGCAGCGCCGCATCAGAGGTGTCGGCGAGCTCGATCCCGGGGACCGGCAAGGTGACCGGACGGGAGCCGCAGGCGAGTACCACGTGATCGGGACTCAGCCGCTCCTCGCCGACCTGCAACTCGTCGGGGGAGAGGAACCGCGCGGGCGCCTTGATCAGGCGGATGCCGCGGGAGGCAAGCGAACCTTCCTGGTCGCCGGCGTAGGTCTCCTGGGCATGCCACTTCCACGCCAGCGCCGTCTGCCAGTCGAGCTCGGGGCGAGCGCAGCCCACGCCGAACTCGTCACAGCGGCCCAGCAGCCGGGCGATCGAGGCGCTGCGGTACAGCGCCTTCTTGGGGATACACCCCGCCCACAGGCACGTGCCACCGACGCGTCCCGCTTCCGCGACGGTGACGTCGATGCCCTCGGCTGCAAGCATCCGGGCCGCCGCGGTACCCGCCGCGCCCGATCCGACCACCAGTGCAGATTGCGCTGCGCACATCAGAATCGCCTCCGGGATGAATCCGCCCACTCCACTTCCTGAATCTGCCCGTAGCGGTGCTAGACTGAACGGCCGTGATCCTCTCAATCGACAAGCTGACCAAGACGTTCGGCGAACGCGTGTTGTTCGCCGACGCTTCGTTGCGCGTGGGTGCCCGCGACCGGGTCGCCCTGGTCGGCGCCAACGGTGCCGGCAAGACGACGCTGCTCGACATCATCGCGGGCAAGCAGGACGCCGATGGAGGCACCGTCACCTTCGCGAAAGACGCGGTCGTCGGGTACCTCGAGCAGGAAGCCATCGAGATGGGCGGGCGCACCGTGCTCGCCGAGGCCCTGACCGCCGCCGCTCACGTCACCTCGCTCGAGCACCGGCTGCACGTTCTCGAGGAGCAGATCGCCGAGGCCGACGAAGCCGATCACGCCCCGCTGCTCGCCGAGTACGGGCGCCTGCAGGAGCGCTTCGAGGCGATGGGCGGCTATACGGTGGAAGCCGAGGCGCGCGCCGTGCTGGGCGGCCTCGGATTCAAAGAGTCCGACCTGCAACGCGACGCCGACGAGTTCTCCGGCGGCTGGCAGATGCGTCTTGCGTTGGCGAAGCTGCTGCTCACGCGTCCCGACGTGCTCCTTCTCGACGAGCCGACCAACCACCTCGACCTCGAGAGCGTGATCTGGCTCGAGGGCTTCTTGCGCGGCTACGACGGCGCGATCGTCATGGTCAGCCACGACCGCGGCTTCATGGACGGCCTGGTCTCCCGCGTCGCGGAGATCGAGAACAAGCGCATGACCGTCTTCCCCGGCAACTACAGCGACTACACAACCCAGCGTGAGGTCGCCATCGAGCAGATGCGCGAGAAGCGCGAGGCGCAGCTCAAAGAGATCGCCCACATGCAGGCGTTCGTCGACCGGTTCCGCTACAAGAACACCAAGGCCAAGCAGGCGCAGGATCGCGCGCGGCGCATCGAGAAGATCAAGGCCGAGATGGTCGAGGTCCCCGAAGAGCGCAAGCGGGTCCGCTTCAACTTCCCGCAGCCGCCGCGCACCGGGGACCTGGTGATCTCGCTCGACGACGTGACCAAAGCCTACGGCGACAACGTGGTCTATCAGCACCTGGACTTCAAGTTGTACCGCGGCGACAAGGTCGCGCTGGTGGGCCCCAACGGCGCCGGCAAGTCGACCCTGCTCAAGATGCTCGCCGGCGTGCTCGAGCCGGACACGGGCGAGCGGGGCCTGGGCGCGCACGTCGAGGTCTCGTACTTCGCGCAGCACCAGCTGCAGGCCCTGCACCTGTCCAACACCGTGTACAAGGAGCTCGACGGTGCCGCGCCGGGCTGGACCCAGAGCGAGGTCCGCTCCCTTCTCGGCGCGTTCCTGTTCCATGGCGAGGACGTCGACAAGAAGGTCAGCGTCTTGTCCGGAGGCGAGAAGGGGCGTCTGGCGCTTGCCAAGATGCTCGTCAAGCCGGCTCCCTTCCTGTGTCTCGACGAGCCGACCAACCACTTGGACATCGCGTCCTCTGACGTGCTCGAGCAGGCGCTCGACCGCTTCAGCGGGACGATCGCGCTCATCACGCACGACCGACACTTGATCCGTGCCATCGCGAACAAGATCGTGGAGGTCGTCGACGGCAAGGTGACGCTGTTCGACGGTGACTACGACTACTACCTGTGGAAGAAGGAGCAGGAGGCGGGTGAGGTCGCCGGAAGCGCGGGAGGCGCTTCGCGGCAGCTTCGCTCCGCTCAGGATGCCGCTTCGGCCTCCCGCGCTTCCGGCGACGCGCATGATGCTGAGGGGAAGAGCAAAGGCAAAGGCAAGGGCAAGGGGCAGGAGACTGCGGCGGCTGCTGGGGCGACTGCCGGGTCGG
>CAZCRB010000056.1:0-10030 GCA_964500985.1 uncultured Eubacteriales bacterium | reverse complement strand
CGCGCTCTCGAGATCACGGGCGACTACCTCGAGGCCGAGCCGTACTGCATCTACGAGCCGCCCGCGTGGAAGGGCGAGTGCACGCTCGAGGAGGCGGCCGCCGACGTCGGAGTCTCGACCGAGGGCTAGCTCCGGCCGCTCGTTCCAACGACAGCCACCTCATTGACGGAGACAACGGACGTGCCTCGCGAGTCAGCTCATAGTGACCGGCTCGCGGGGCACTCCGACCGTCTGGGGTGGCTGATTGCCGCCGGCGCGGCGACACTTGCCAGCCTCGCCGTCGTGCTGTTCGGTCTGGGGAGGTTCCTGGCGACCTTTGGGCTATACGGCGAGGACTTCGCGCTGCTGCTCAACAGTTCGGCGCGCACCATGCCTGACGGGGGCGCGTGGCGCTGGTTCGCCGGAGGGTACTCGACCTACTTCCTGAACTACCCGGACTGGGGCACGTCCGGCTCGGCGTTCGCCCGTCCGCTGGCCAACGCGACGTTCTGGCTCGCCAGCCTGATGAGCGACCAAGCCGGCGACATCGTGTTCCTCTGGGCCAACTACCTCTCGCTGGTCGCCGGTACGTTCCTGTTCGTGTACGTGATCCGCCGCTACACCGACGCCTCGCCGACACTTGCCGCCGTGCTCGGGTTCGTCTTTGGAATCTCGCCGGTGTGGCATGCCGCGCTGATCCGGCCGTCGATGGGCACCAACACGCTCGCGCTCGTCTTCTCGGTGGCCGCGCTCTTCGTGCTCCACCCCGAGCGCCTCGCGACGCAGCGGTGGCGCTGGCCGCTCGCTGCGTTGATGCTGACCCTGGCGGTCTGCGGTCACGAGACGGCGCTGCTCGCTGTGCCCGCCGTCGCGCTCACGGCGCTCGCGGTGCGGCCCGCGGCACCCGACTGGCGCTCGATGTTGTGGCTGGCGGTGCCGGTCGCGGTCTTCGTGCTGCTGCGGGCGCTCATGCCGGACGCCGGCGATGTGTACGTGAGCGCGCTGACGCTCGCGGGGTTCCCCGCTCGCTTCAAGCACGCGCTCTTGGGGATGCTGATGCCGTTCTGGATCCTCGGCTTCCTGCAGGCGCGCCGCGAACTCACTCTGGTGCAGACCCTCCCGTACGCGCTCGCGATCGTCGCCAACCTCTCGCTCATCGGCACGATGGTGTGGGGTGTTCTGCGCGGTCGGTCTCGGCGCGAGTGGCTGCTGGCCGCGGCGCTCGCGCTGGCCTTGGTGCCCGGGTTCATCGTGGACTGGTCGGCGCGGTTCATGGGGCTCGCGGTGGTGATCGCGCTGATCGGCGTCGTCACGTTCACCGGCGACACGCCGCGGTTCAGGCGAGTGCTCGTGGGGCTGCTCGTCGTGGCGCAGGTTGCGCTGTTCGTCGGCTGGGCGGTGGCGCTGCGCGGTGATGACATCGAGGTGTCGGCGGGCAACGCGCGCTTCTTCGCCTACGCGCGTGAGGCGATCGCCTCGACCGATGCCCGCACGGTCGTGCTCGTGGACGACAACGTGGGCAGGGGAGGCTCGCTGGCGATGCTCAAGCTGGCCGCCGGTGGGCGAACCGACCTCGATCTGGTGGTGCTGAACAACTACGACGGCGCGCAGCGCGACCCGAGCGCCGTGCTGCGGGTGCAACGGGTCGGCGGGCGCGTCGTGGTCGAGAACCGGCTCGGCACGCGGCAGACGGTCGTGTTCGACGGGGCCACGCCCGACTTCAGCGCGAGCAGCGGCGGCTTCAAGTACCGCGACGTCAGCGGCGCGCAGGGCGCCCGCAACGGGTCGTTCGAGGCGTCCGGGGCGTTCGCACCCGGCTCGGTCCTCGTCATCGGCGCGGACCCGGCGACAGGGCGGCCCCTGGAGCCGCGCGTCTACTAGTCCTCGGGCGCGGCCTCGCCGGCGTCTGCGGCGTCTGCGGCCTGCGACGAGACGAGCCAGTGGCGCAGCACCTTGGGGCGCGAGAGCAGCGCCATCCAGCCCACCGCCACGCCCCACCACAGCGTCGCGATGCGCGTGATGAGCGTCGCCGCGGACGCGTCGGCCGGCTGCATGCCGGCGGCGATGAGCAGCCCCGCCATCGACGCTTCGGTCATGCCGATGCCTCCCGGCAGCAGCGTCAGGGCGCCGATGATCGTGGCGATCGCGGACACGGCGACCGTGGCCAGCGGGTCGAGCCCGTCGAAGCCCAGCGACCGCAGGCACAGCCACATGCCGAGCCCCTCAAGCCCCCAGGCGACCACCGAGGCGGGGACGGACCAGGAGAGCGTGCGCCAGTCGAGGGCCTTCTGGATGACCTCGCTCATCACCGAGGCCGACGCGTGCGTGCGTTGCGCCCACTTCTGTCGCTGCAGCACGCCGAGCGCAAGACGGTGGAACCGCTCGGAGCCGGCGATCGCCGTCGCCACCACGATGCCGGCGAGACCGATGCCCAGGGCCCACTCGCCTCCCCGAATCACCGAGAGCCCGCCAAGCGACAGGATCATCACGCCGATGAGGTCGGCCAGACGCTCCGAGAAGACGAGCGCGAGGCCCGGGGTCATCGGCATGTCGGCGACGTCACGGGCGAGCCACGGCTTGAGGACCTCGCCCACGCGACCCGGCGTGATCGTCATCGTCTGACCGGACAGGTGCAGGTAGAAGGCGTCGCGCCACCGTACGGGATAGCCGATGCGGCGCATGAGCAGTCCCCAGCGCACCGAGCGGATGGCGAAGCAGCCGGCCGAGAGCAGAAGCATCGCCACGAGCGTCGAGAGGGGAAAGTCGCGCAGTGCGCTGCCCACCGACTGGGCGTCGGTCAGTGCCGCGAGCACGGCGTACACGAGCGCGCTGCCGAGCCCGGCAAGAACCAGCCCAGCGATGATGCGCCGCAGTGTCATGTGCTCTACCATCCAGTGAGGTGAGATCACGGTAGCCGGAGCGCAAGGCCCGGACCGTGCGATGCGACGAGGATTATGTCACAGGTGAATTCGAAGCTCTCCGATGTGCTGACCCTGCTGCGGCCCCGCCAGTGGACCAAGAACCTCGCGGTGCTGGCAGCGCTGCTCTTCGCGGGCGAGCTGTTCACGGCCGCCTCGGTCGTGTCCGCGGGGCTTGCGTTCGTCGCGCTGTGCCTCGTCTCGTCGGCGCTGTACGCCGCCAACGACGCGCTCGATGCCGAGCGTGACCGCGTCCATCCGGTGAAGCGCGACCGCCCGGTGGCGTCCGGGCGGCTCAGCGTCGCACAGGCGTGGGCGATCTCCGGCGTCCTGGCCGTTGCCGGCCTGGGACTGAGCGCGTGGCTGGGTCGCGGGTTCCTCGCGATGGTGGGCCTGTACGTGGGTCTGCAGCTGGCGTACATGTTCGTGCTCAAGCACGTCGTGATCGTCGACATGATCGCCATCGCCTTGGGCTTCACGGTCCGCGCGGTCGCGGGCGCCGTGGTCATCGACGTGCCGGTCTCTCCGTGGCTCGTGATCTGCACCGGGCTGCTCGCGCTGTTCTTGGCGGCCGCCAAGCGCCGGCACGAGCTGCTGCTCCTCGAAGGCGAGGCGGGCGCGCACCGGCCCGTGCTCGAGGAGTACTCGGCGGAGCTGCTCGACAGCTTCATGGTCACCCTGTCGGCGGCGACCATCACCTCGTACTGCCTCTACACGTTCTTTGAGGGCGGCGGGCCCGGCTACACGATGATGCTGACCATCCCGTTCGTGCTCTACGGCGTCTTGCGCTACCAGTACCTCGTGTTGCGCGAGGACGCGGGCGGGCGACCCGAGGACGTGTTGCTCGGTGACCGCCCCACCATGATCACGATCCTGCTCTGGGCGGTCTCGGCCGCGCTCGTCTTGTACGCACTCTGATAGGAGCCACCGCATGACCTCCAAAGTCGCGATCATCCGCGCCGGCGCCGATAGCGCGCTTTCAGACGTCGACCGCGTCATGGCGCTCGGCGGGTACAAAGAGGCACTCGACCCGGCGGCCACGACGATCCTTAAGGACAACATCTCGTGGCACATGCCGTACCTCTCGGCCAACACCACGCCTTGGCAGCTCGAGGGCGTCATCCGCACGCTGCGGGCCGGCGGCTACGCCGACCTCGTGTCGGTGCACAACAACACGGTGGTCACCGACCCGTTCAAGGGCGAGCGCCTGAACAAGCTCAGCCCGCTGTACGAGGCGTACTGCGTCGAGGAACTTTACAACTTCCGTAGCGAGGACATGGGCTGGATGCACTACAAGCCCAAGGTCGAGATGCTCGCGCTCGACAAGGTGTTCCCGGACGGCATCCACATCCCGGACTACTTCGTCGGCAAGAACATCGTCCACCTGCCCACGGTCAAGTGCCACATCTACACCACGACGACCGGCTCGATGAAGAACGCCTTTGGCGGGCTGCTCAACACGCGCCGCCACTACACGCACACCTGGATCCACGAGACGCTCGTGGACCTGCTCGCGATCCAGCAAGACGTGCACAGCGGGCTGTTCGCGGTGATGGACGGCACCATCGCCGGCAACGGGCCCGGGCCGCGCACGATGATCCCGGTGCAGAAGGACGTCATGCTCGCCGGCGAGGACCAGGTGGCCATCGACGCGCTCGCGGCAAGCCTCATGGGCTTCGACCCGATGAGCATCCCCTACATCCGCATGGCGCACGAGCGTGGCCTGGGCTGCGGCGACCTCAAGCAGGTCGAGATCGTCGGCGACACCGATCTGGCCGAGGAGAACTGGCACTTCCACGTCGGGCACAACACCGCCTCGCGCGTCGGCCATGGGATGTGGTTCGGCCCGCTCGCGGGGCTGCAGAAGCTGTTCTTCCACACGCCGCTGGTCTACGTGTTCATCTTTGGGTCGTTCTTCTATCACGACTACGTGTGGTGGCCGTTCAAGGGTGCGGGAATCCAGCGCCAGGTGCGGCGCGACACCTCGTGGGGGCAGCTGTTCGACGTCTACGCGCCGGCCGCCGACGCGGATGCGTACTCGCCGGCCAACTGCGCGGCCCTGCACCCGGGCGCGTCGGATCACCGCGGGGTCGTGCGCGACTGAGGGACGGCGGCACCGTGCGGGGATGCGACCGCTGATACGGGGGCGGGCTGCGGTACTATAGGGGGGCTTGTCGTCCTCGTCATCCGGCGCGGCGTGAACCAGTCGCCGGCCGGTCGCCAGACAGAAAGGCCTCGCTCCCATGACCCAGTCTTCGCACGACTTCTTCGCGGCTGCCTGTGACCTGATCCCGGGCGGCGTCAACTCGCCGGTCCGCGCGTACAAGTCCGTCGGCATCGAGCCGCGCTTCGTGGACCGCGCCAAGGGTTCCCGCATCTGGGACATCGACGGTGTCGAGTACATCGACTTCGTCCAGAGCTGGGGCCCGATGATCCTCGGCCACGCCTACGAGCCGGTGCTCGACGCGGTGCGCGAGCAGCTCGAGCGGGGCACGAGCTACGGCGCCCCGACGTGCGTCGAGGTGTCGGCCGCCGAGGCCGTCGCCAACGCGCTGCCGAGCGTCGAGATGGTGCGCTTCGTCTCCAGCGGCACCGAGGCCACGATGAGCGCGATCCGCCTCGCCCGCGGCTACACCGGCCGCGAGAAGTTCATCAAGTTCGACGGCAACTACCACGGCCACTCCGACGCGCTGCTCGTGGCCGCCGGCTCCGGCCTGCTCACGCTCGGCATCCCCAGCACCCCCGGCGTGACCAAGGGTGCGACGGCCGACACCATCGTGCTGCCCTACAACGACCTGGCCGCCGTGCGCGCCGCCCTCGAGTCCAACCCCGGCGAGGTGGCCGCGATCATCGTCGAGCCCGTCGCCGCCAACATGGGCGTCGTCCCGCCGGCCCCCGGCTTCCTGCCGGGTCTGCGCGAGCTGTGCGACGAGCACGGCACCGTGCTGATCTTCGACGAGGTCATCACCGGCTTCCGCGTCGCGTTGGGCGGCGCGCAGGCGTACTACAACGTGATGCCCGACCTGACCACGCTCGGCAAGATCATCGGCGGCGGCTTCCCGGTCGGCGCCTTTGGCGGCAAGCGCGAGATCATGGAGCAGCTCGCGCCCACCGGCCCCGTCTACCAGGCCGGCACGCTGTCCGGCAACCCGGTCGCCATGGTCGCCGGCCTCGCCACGATCCAGGCGCTCTCGCAGCCCGGCGTCTACGAGGAGCTCGACCGCAAGGGCGCCAAGCTCGCCGCCGGCATGCTGGGCGCTGCCGCGGACGCGGGCATCCCGGCCTTTGGGACGCGCGTCGGCTCCATCACCTGCACCTTCTTCACCGAGTCCGAGGTCACCGACTGGGCGAGCGCATCGACCAGCGACACCGAGCGCTACGCCAAGTTCTTCCGCGGCATGCTCGAGCGCGGCATCTGGCTGGCCCCGAGCCAGTTCGAGGCCTGCTTCGCGTCCGTGGCCATGACCGACGAGGACATCGAGCGCGCGGTCGCAGCCGCTGCCGAGGTCTTCGCCACGCTCTAGCCCCGGACCCGGAGGTCTCGCACGGTGAAAGCGCTCATACCTGCAGCGGGTCTCGGCACGCGGTTCCTGCCGGCCACCAAAGCGCAGCCCAAAGAGATGCTGCCGGTGGTCGACAAGCCGGTCATCCAGTACGTGATCGAGGAGGCCGTCGCCGGCGGTGCCGACGAGGTCCTCGTGGTGTCGGGACGTAACAAGCGCGCGATCGAGGACCACTTCGACCGTTCGATGGAGCTCGAGGCCGAGCTCGAGGCGAGCGGCAAGTCCGCCGAGCTCGCCTTGGTGCGCGAGGTCTCCGAGCTGGCCGACGTGTTCTACGTCCGCCAGAAGCAGCCGAGCGGCCTTGGTCACGCGGTCCTGTGCGGCGCGCCCTTCACCGACGACGAGGCGTTCTTCGTCATGCTCGGCGACGAGCTCGTGCCCGGACACGGCCTGTTGCCGCGGATGCGCGCGGTCCACGAGCGCACCGGCGCCAGCGTCATCGCCGTCGTCCCGGTCCCTGAGGACCAGGCGTACCGCTACGGCGTCATCGGCGGCGGCGAGGTCGAGCCCGGTGTGTGGCACGTCACCGAGCTCGTCGAGAAGCCCGCGCCGGGCGAGGCGCCCAGCGGCCTGCGCATCTTTGGTCGCTACCTGCTCACCCCGCGCGTCATGGAGATCCTCGCCAGCACGCCCCCGGGCAAGGGCGGGGAGATCCAGCTCACCGACGCGCTCGTGGCGCTTCTCGGTGACGAGGAGATCTACGCGGTCGTGCTCGATCCGGCCGAGGGCATGGACACCGGCAACGTGCTCGGCTGGCTCGAGGCCAACGTCTCGCTGGCGCTTGCCGACGAGCGTTACGGCGTCGCGCTGCGCGAGTCGCTCGGGCGCATGCTCTGCGAGTAGGTCTGCGCGCCGCACCTCGGTATAATCGCTCCAGCCGCGCGCAACGCGGCCGACGAGTGCAACGATCCGCCCCCAAGATCCCCGGGAGCCTCATGTCTCACATCAACGCAGTCATCCTCGCGGGCGGGAGCGGCCAGCGCTTCTGGCCCCTGTCGCGCGAGCTCTCGCCCAAGCAGGTGCTCTCGATGTTCGGCCAGGAGTCGCTGATCGCGCAGGCCGTGCACCGCATCGCGCCGCTGGTGGGCGACGACGGCGTCATGATCGTCACCAACGAGCGCCTCTTCGACGAGCTGCGCAACCACCTCACCGCGCAGCCCGACCCGCGTCTGCACCACGTCCGCTACCTGCAGGAGCCGGTGCCGCGCAACACCGCCCCGGCGATCGCGCTGGCCGCGGCCAACCTCGTGCTCGACGATCCCGACGCGCTGATGGTCATCCTGCCCTCGGACCACCTGCTCGAGGACGGCGAGCTGTGGGAGGCGTGCATCGAGTCCGGCGCCAAGCTCGCCGCCGACGGCTACCTCGTCACCATCGGCATCACGGCCACGCGCCCGGAGACCGGCTACGGCTACATCCGCGCGGCCGAGGCGCTGCCCGAGTTCACGGTCGGCGGCGTCGTCCCCAACCGCGTGGCGGCCTTCGTCGAGAAGCCGGACCTGGCGCGCGCACAGGACTTCGTCGCCAGCGGCGAGTACTTCTGGAACGCCGGCATCTTCGTGATGGGCGCCGCCCAGGTGCTCGCCGAGATGGACAAGGCCGGCGGCGCGGTCGCGCAGATCGCGGAGACCTCGCGCAAGGTCGCCGCCGCGCAGCGTGCCGGTGAGATCGGCGCGGACGAGGCCCGCGAGCTGTTCGGCGCCCTCGAGAGCATCTCGATCGACTACGCGGTCATGGAGCGCTCCGACAAGGTCGCCGTCATCCCCGCGCCGCTCAAGTGGAGCGACGTGGGATCGCTGCTCGCCCTCGAAGACGTGGCCGAGCCCGACGAGCGCGGCAACGTGCGCGTGGGCCGCGGCGTCGACATCGACTCGTCCGACACCATCATCTACTCGACCGACCGCCTCGTGGCCACGCTCGGCCTCAAGGACCTGGTCGTGGTCGACACGGCCGACGCGACGCTCGTGCTTCCCAAGGACCGCGCCCAGGACGTGCGCCAGGTCGTCGACGCGCTCAAGGCGGTCGGGGCCGAGGAGGTCGTGCTTCCCAAGGTGAGCCTGCGCCCGTGGGGCTCGTGGACGAGCCTGCTCGTGGGACCGGGCTTCCAGATCAAGCTGCTCGAGATCAACGCCGGCTCCAAGCCGAGCCTGCAAAAGCACCACCACCGCAGCGAGCACTGGATCGTGGTGGCCGGCACCGCCGTGGTCACGCGCGACGAGGAAGTCGTCGAGGTGCACGTCAACGAGAGCATCTACATCCCGGTCGGTGCCGTGCACCGCATCGAGAACTGCGGCAAGGTGCCGCTCAAGGTCATCGAGGTCCAGGTCGGGGAGTATCTCGGCGAGGACGATATCGTCCGTATCGAGGACGACTGGAACCGGGAAGGCTAGGGAGCTTCAGATGGCGTTCTGGACCGACAAGCGCGTCTGCGTCACCGGCGGGGCCGGGTTCCTCGGCAGCCATGTCATCGAGGAGCTCGAGCGCCAGGGGGCCGCGCACGTCTTTGTGCCGGAGTACCCGGAGTACGACCTCACGCAGCACGAGGCGATCCTGCGCATGCTCGAGGTGGCCAGGCCCGACGTCATCATCCACCTCGCGGCGGTCGTCGGCGGCATCGGCGCCAACATGGCCAACCCCGGCAAGTACTTCTACGAGAACGCGATGATGGGCATCCAGCTCATCGAGGAGGCGCGCCTGGCCGGCGTGAGCAAGTTCGTCGCGCTCGGGACGATCTGCGCCTACCCCAAGTTCGCGCCGATCCCGTTTCGCGAGGAAGACATCTGGAACGGCTATCCCGAGGAGACCAACGCGCCCTACGGGCTGGCCAAGAAGATGATGCTCGTCCAGTGCCAGGCGTACCGCCAGCAGTACGGCTTCGACGGCATCTTCCTGCTGCCGGTCAACCTCTACGGCCCGCGCGACAACTTCGACCTCGAGTCGAGCCACGTCATCCCGGCGATGATCCGCAAGATGATCGCCGCGCGTGACAACGGCGAGACGGTCGTGCTCTGGGGCGACGGCTCGCCCACCCGCGAGTTCCTCTACGTCGAGGACTGCGCGCGCGCCATCGTGCTGGCCGCCGAGCGCTACGACGGTGACGAGCCGGTCAACCTCGGCGCCGGCTGGGAGATCTCGATCAAGGACCTCGCCGAGTTGATCGCCAAGCACGTGGGCTACGCCGGCGAGATCGTCTGGGACACCGACAAGCCCAACGGCCAGCCGCGCCGCAAGCTCGATGTGAGCCGCGCCCGCGACTACTTTGGCTTCGAGGCCACGATGGAGTTCGACGAGGGTATCCGTCGCACCGTCGAGTGGTGGGAAGCGAACCGTGAGGGTTACGACGAGCGCAACGCCGGACACCACGGCTAGCGGCAGGGGAGCACCGTGAAGGTAGTCATTCTCGCAGGCGGGCTGGGCACGCGGATCTCGGAAGAGACCATGCTCAAGCCCAAGCCGATGGCCGAGATCGGCGAGAAGCCGATCCTGTGGCACATCATGAAGATCTACAGCCACTACGGCTTCAACGACTTCGTGATCTGTACCGGCTACAAGGGCTACCAGATCAAGGAG
>CAZCRB010000055.1:0-10101 GCA_964500985.1 uncultured Eubacteriales bacterium | reverse complement strand
TCGCCGTCTCGGTCTGGTACGAGGTCTGTGCGGGGGGCGTCGTCGAGTCGCGGAACACGAAGTACGCTCCCGCGGCGATCGCCACGAGTGCGCCGACCGCTATCCAGCCGCGGTAGCGCCTCAACATCTTTGACACGGGCATGGTCCACCTCCGTCGGGGGTTCTTGTCACCTCCAACGGTAGGGTCGGGCCGCCGCCCGCGCGTCGTGCGCAGGGAGTCAATCGGCGTACTACCGGGGTCGTACGAGGCCGCGCCGCCTGCGCCGCGATCGTGCGGCCGCGGCGCGCGCCAACGGCGCTACTCGTGCCCGGGCTGCGGGACCACGAGGCCGCTCTCGTAGGCGATGACCACGAGCTGCGCCCGGTCGCGGGCGGCGAGCTTCATCATCACACGCGACACGTGGGTCTTGGCGGTCGCGGGACTGATGAAGAGCGCCTGCGCGATCTCCTCGTTGGACAACCCTTGCGCGACCAGCACCAGCACCTCGAGCTCTCGTTCGGTCAGCGCGGACAGCTGGTCGGGATGCGCGCGACGCACCTCGGGACGCGCGGCGAACTCGGTGATGAGCCGGCGCGTGACCGAGGGCGCGAGCAGCGCCTCTCCTGCCGCCACCACGCGTACCGCCTCGATCAGCTGCGCGGGTTCGGTGTCTTTGAGCAGGAAGCCGCTCGCGCCCGCGCGCAGGGCCTCGTAGACGTACTCGTCCGCGTCGAACGTCGTGAGCACGAGCACGCGCGGGGGGTCGACGGCGTCGGCCGACAGGATGCGGCGGGTGGCCTCCAGGCCGTCGGTGCCCGGCATGCGGATGTCCATCAGGATCACGTCGGGCGAGAGGGCGGCTGCCAGGTCCATCGCGAGCGCGCCGTCCTCGGCCTCTCCCACGACCTCGATGTCGCTCGCGGTCTCGAGCAGGACCCGGAAGCCGGCCCGGACGAGCGCCTGGTCGTCGGCGATGAGCACGCGGATCGTCATCGGGTGGCCTCCCTGTTCAGCGGCAGCGTCGCACACACGAGCCACCCGGCACCGCCCGCGCGCGGACCCGCCTGCAGCGAGCCGCCCAGCGCCTCGGCGCGCTCGGCCATCCCGCGCACCCCGTGACCGTCGCCGCCAGCCGCCTTCTCGCCGATGCCGTCGTCGGAGACGGCGACGGTCAGCTCGGTGGCCGAGCGGGTGACGCGGACCGTCGCGGAGCGGGCCTGCGAGTGCCGCACGACGTTGGTGAGCGCCTCCTGGACGATGCGGTACGCGGATAGCGAGGTCGCCGCAGGCAGGCCCCCCAGGCCGTCCGGCGCGTCGACCTCGACGGCGATGCCGGCCTCGCGCACCTGCGCGACGAGCGCGTCGAGGCGGCTCAAGTCGGCCGCCGGGCTCAGGGGCGCCGCGGGCTCGCTCGTGCGCAGGACCCCGAGCATCGAGCGCAGCTCGGACAGCGCCTGCTTGCTGGTGGAACGGATGTGCGCGAGCGACTCGTGCGCGCGTGCGGGGTCATCGTCTACGAGCGCGTCGGCCGCCGCGGCTTGCACGGTCACGATCGAGAGGCTGTGGGCGACGATGTCGTGGACCTCGCGGGCGATGCGCAGTCGCTCCTCGTCGACGCGTCGGCGCGCCTCCTCCTCGCGGGTGCGCTCGGCGTCGCGGGCACGCTGCTCGACCGCGGCGATGTAGTCGCGTCGCGTGCGGGCGGTGTCGCCGAGAAACGCGGCGGCGGCCAGGAGCGCGAACGTGCCGACGGACTCGACGACCCAGCGTGCCTGCGCGTAGTACAGCGCCGGAAGCGCGAGCATCAGCGCGACCAGCCCGAGCGTGACGAGCCACGCGCGGCGCGTCTTGGAGCGCTGGGCGAGCGTGTAGATGGCGATCATCGGACCGATCACCACGAACACGGGCGGCCACGGCATGATGGTGTAGAGAAGCGCCGCGGTGCCACTGATCGTCATCGCCGCCCACGGCCACCGGCGGCGCACCGCGAGTGGCAGGAATGCGAGCGCCGCGACGATGAACGGGAGCCACCAGCGCTCCGGGCCCTGGTCGAGGAGCAGCACGAAGGGGTGGACGGTCATGTTCGAGAGCGGCACCGGCTCAACGTTTGGCACGTGTATGCGTTCGGGGCGGAACTGCAGGAACGCCCAGAGCTGCACCCAGGCCAGCGCGGTCAGCCCCACCGCACCGATCGAGTCGACGGCAAGCGGCGGCAGTGCGGCGATACGTCGTTGCACGGTGCTGATGTCCATGGACCCATCCTAGTCCCGACCGGCGTGTCTGCGACACCACCCGGTGTCGTACGTCGCCGTACCGCGCCGGGAGTACGCGCGACTTGACGCAAGTCATATCCCGGCAGGGGGCGACGGTGCATCCTCTCAGGCGACACACCGTTCCTGCCTGGAGGCAAAGATGTCCGACACGACCGTAGCCGTCGCAGCCGAGGAGCCGCGCATCGTCGACACGTATGCGCTGGCGTACTCGTTCATCCTGCTGTTCCTCGTCCCGGGCGTGCTCGCCATCGGGAACCTGCCGTTTCGCACCTACACGTTCCAGTACGTCTCGCTGGTCACGATGCCGTTCGCGCTCGGGCTCATCGTCACCTTCCTGATCGGCAGCACCGACGGGTTGCGCGCGTCGCTGATCCGCGCGGCGGTGCTGACCCCGATCGTGCTGATGACCGGCGTGACGGTGCTGTTCACTTCGGCGATCCTCGTGGTCCCGGTCAGCGTCTTCATCCGCCCGGAGAACTTTGGGTGGCTCACGCCGATAGCGGTGGGGATCCTCGTCGCGGTGGCGTCGCCGCTGCTGATGGGCCTGTTCAACGTCGTGCGTCGCGGGTTCAGCGCGCGCACCCTCGTCGAGGGTCTCGCCATCGCGTTCGCGATCGCGCTCGTGGGCGTCGTCGTATACCTGACGGTGATGTCGGTGGGCACGCTTGGAGACCTCGCGCGCAAGGACATCGTCATCTACATCGTGGGCGCGATCCTGTGGTACCTGCCCGCGTTCGGGCTGGCCGCCGGCGTGTGGCGCCGGCTCGGGCTGGTGTAGCGGCTGCGGCCGCCTTACCTTGTCAGGCCGTCGCGATGGGGAAGCGTATCTCGGTGAGGTAGTCCTGCGGCGCCACGACGGCCGGGTCGGACAGGTACAACTCCTCGGGTGGGCCCGCCAGGTGGTACCCGTGCTCGGTCACCCACGCACCGAGCTCCTCGTAGGTGGAGCCGATCGTCTCGTAGGGGCCGCGGTGCATCGCCGATGCGAACGTCGCCCCCTCGATACGCCGGACGCCGTGACCGGCCTCATCCGGCCCCTCGGGAGCCGGTGCGCCGGCGAGTTCCGCGTAGACCTCCCACGCCGCCTGGTCCGGCGGCGTCTCGCCCGGGGCCGTGAAGTACACGGCGTGGGGCATACCTGTGGGCTCGAGTCCGTGAGCGCCGATCCACGCGTACAGGTCGCCCATGGCGTGCGGGATCTGCTCGTAGGGGCCGCGGACGTCGACGAACGCCGCCGTCACCGGCCCGGTCTTCTTGATGGTCGCTTCGATCATCTCAACCACCCCCTGAAGGGATGGTTCCCACGGCTACACACCCGGTCGGGCTTGGGCGCTAGCGGTTCATCCACGTGATGCTGACTTGCAGGACCGTGGCCGTCGAGACCCACAGCAGGTACGGCGTGAGCGCCAGCGACGCGATGCGGGAGTACGGCCAGATCGCGGCCATGCACCACACGATGGTGACGAGCACCACGAGGATGTCGAGTGTCGCCAGCGGCAGGTTGCGCAGCCCGAACTGGATCGGCGTGAAGGCGAGGTTGGAGGCGATGTTGATTCCCACCGGCACGAGGACCGCGGCGGGGATGGTGCCCTTCGCCACGCGGTAGGCCACGTAGCCGAAGACGACCAGGATCACCGGGTAGAGCACTGACCAGATCGTGCCGATGGTGTTCGCGGGCGGCGTCCAGGCGGGCTTGGCCAGCGCGTCGTACCAGCTCATGTTCGTGGCTCCTCGGATGGGGGTGCATCGTCGGGGAACACCTCGCGCCAGTCGCGCGCGATGCTCGCGACGGTCCAGCCACGCGACCGGGCGACCGGGACGATGTCGGTCTTGTCCGCGCCGTCGCCGGTGTAGGCGAACTCGCGCCGGGCGTCATCGTGTGCGAGCACGAGCGCCATGCCCGGGCGGCCCGACGACGTCGCGATCTGGAACATCTCGAGGTCGCCGTCGGAGTTGCCCGCGTGAAACACCGGCATGCGGCCGAACCGCTGCATGAGGTGCGAGGGCTTGCGCCACTCGGTCGTCACGCCCCCGATGAGCAGGCGCCCGCGCTCGGCGCGCAGGCGGCCGTCGCGCATCTTGACGTGGTAAGCCACGGTCGTGCCGACCACCTGGTCGAGGCCGATGCCGTAGAGCTGGCCGGCGAACGCGCGTACAAAGCTCACCCCGCTCGCGGAGACCACAGCGGTCGTGAAGCCGTTCGCCTCGAGGAAGCGCAGCAGCTCCAGCATCGGCCGGTAGACGAGCGAGTCGAGGCGGCGATGCAGCAAGGGGTGCTCGAACCTGCCGAGGAACAGGCCGACCTTGGCGCGGTACTCGGCGGGCGTGTTGCCGCGAAACGGCCAGGCGGCCACGAGATGCCCAAAGCCCTGGAGCGGCTTGGGGATCGGGAACGGCAGCTTGCGCGCGCGCTTTGGCAACCGCATCCCGAGCGTGTGGTGGACGAAGAGCTCCTCGAGCGTCCGCGGGTACTCCACGAGCAGGGTGCCGTCGGAGTCGAACGTCGCGAGGCGCTCTTCCGGCTCGAGGTAGTCGTCACCGGAAGCGTCCGTGGTGCGGGCGACGAAGTCGAGGATCGCCCGCTTGGCGTCGCCCTCGTTCCACGAGGGGAGCGGGTCGCTCGCCACGCCCTGCCGTTGGCTGCTCGTGTCCGTGTCCATGGGTACCAGTCTCGCACATCGCACACACCGCAGAGTGTTCCCTGATGCCCGACGTGAAGAAAGGTAACAATCAAACGCACGTTTGACAGTACAACGTTCGTTTGAATATACTCGTCGCATGGATACCAAGACCCTTGAAGCCCTGGCCGACGAGAACCGCCTCGCGATCGTGCGGCTGCTCGCCGGCAAAGGCGAGCTGTGCGTATGTGACGTGTCGGAGGCGCTGGGGATTTCGAACGCCCTGGCCTCGCACCACCTCAAGAAGTTGCGAGGGGCGGGACTGGTGACCACCGCGCGACGGGGGACGTGGCTCCACTGCACGCTCGACGCCGCGGTGCTGCGGGCTCTGGCCGACGGTCTGTCCGAGCTCGCCGCAGCCGCCGACGCCGCCCCGCCGGGCGCGTGTTGTTGTTCCGGGTCCGCGACGCCGCCCGTGAAGGAGGGAACCGCCGATGTCTGAGTGTTGCCCGCCCAGCGTGCCGTGTTGTGGTGGCGGCTACGTCGATACGTTCGAGTACGGCCCGCAGCCGTTCGAGACCGGCAGCGTGTTCACGATGGCCGGCCAGGTCCCCGCGGTCGCGACCGAGCTGACGCGCGCCGATCGCAGGGGCGCACTCAAGGTGCGCGCGAACATCAGGCGTGACGCGTATCGGGTCAAGCCCGGGCTCTACGCGATCGGCGACCCGGACGACACGGCGCCGGTCATCGTGACCGGGAACTACAAGCTGACGTTCGATACCGTACGCGCCGAGCTGACCGGCCGTGACATCTGGCTGCTTATCATCGACTCGCGGGGCGTGAACGTCTGGTGCGCCGCGGGCAAGGGGGTCTTCTCGACCGCCGAGGTGGTGCGCATGGTGCGCGAGGTCCGGCTCGAGCAGGTGGTGAGCCACCAGCGGCTCGTCCTGCCGCAGCTCGCCGCGACCGGCGTGGCGGGCCACGAGGTGCGCGCGCAGACCGGGTTCGCGGTGACGTGGGCGCCGGTGCGTGCAAGCGACCTGCCCGCGTTCTTCGACGCGGGGCTGAAGGCGACCCCCGAGATGCGCCAGGTCGAGTTCCCGTTGCGCGACCGCGCCAAGCTCGTCGGCGTCGAGCTCTCCGTGCTGTGGAGCCCCAAGGTGCTTGCCGCGATTGCGGTCGGTGCCGCGCTGGCGGTCGCCCTCGCCGTGTTCGCGCCCGCGTTCGCGACGCCGATCGCGCTCGCGGTACTGACCGGGGTTCTCGCCGTCGCCGTAGGAGCGGGGCTCACGCCGCTGCTGCTGCCGTGGGTGCCCGGTCGCATGTTCGCGCTCAAGGGCGCCATCGTCGGGGCGGTCGTGATCGGTGGCTCGCTCGCGCTCGCCGCGGGGCTGCCGCTGCCGCTGTACGCGTGGGGGCTGCTCGCTGCGGGGACCGCGCTCGCGAGCTTCTCGGCGATGAACTTCACGGGGTCGTCGACGTACACGTCGCCGAGCGGCGTCGAGTTCGAGATGCGCAGGGCCATCCCCTGGCAGGTCGCGGGGGCCGTCGTGGGCGTGCTGGCATTCGTCGTCGGACTCTGGGTGAGGTGAGCAACGTGACCGGACTGCGCTACATAGAAGACGTCGTGACCCTCGGGCTCGATCCCGAGAAGTGCAACGGCTGCCGGCTGTGCACGATGGTGTGCCCGCACGGCGTGTTCGAGGTCTCCGACCGGGTCGCTCGGATCGCCGACAAGGGCGCGTGCATGGAGTGCGGTGCGTGCGCGATGAACTGCGCGCAAGGCGCCATCACGCTCAAGCCCGGTGTGGGTTGTGCGGCGGCGATCATCAACGGCTGGATCCGCGGCACAGAGCCGAGCTGCGACTGCGCGTAGGGCGGGCGCGCGGCTAGTCGGCAGCCCGGCGCAGTCTGAACGCCGACCAGGTGTCGTTCACGCCCACCAGGCCCAGCGGGCGCATGTCGAGCTTCTCGGCGATCGCCCAGATGCTGTCGCGGTTCATGTCGAGCCCGGCGGCTTTGGAGCCCTTGCGGTAGAACACCCAGAGCGCGGCCTTTGGGGCGAGCCCTGCGACGGCCGGGGGCATCTGCGCCTCGAGCTCGGCTTGCGTGCTCACGAACAGGAACACGAGGTGGGCCTGCGACGCGTCGACGAACGTCACGTCCTCGGGCAGCCCGAGCGAAGCGACGACGCCGGGTACCTCGTTGAGCACGGCGACGGTGGTGCCGGGCTTGATGCGGGCCTTCTGTGCAACGGTCTTCTCGGTCATCGGTGGCGGCTTTCATGCTCGAATGCCCGCATGGGCGGGCGACGTGGTCGGTGCCTGTGGGGTCGGCGAACCGTGCCCGCGAGATGAGGATACCCGTTGAGGCGCTCGGGGAGTGCCCGGGAGGCGGCCCCCCGCCCTGGCGCGAGCGGGGGGCCGAGGGGAGGGCGATCAGGATTCGAGCATCTGGGACGCGAGCTCGGTGAGCGTGTCCACTCGTACGACGACGCTGTCGAGGTCCGCGCGCAGATCCGCCGCGTCGCGCAGGCTCGATGTGCGCTCGAGCGCCGACGTCCGAGCGTGGCGGGCGGCGCGACCGGCGTCCTCCGCGTTGACGATGACGGCCCCGGCCATCTCGCGCATGACCGCGATGCGCTGGACCACGGCGTCCTTCATCGCCTCGACGGCGCTGATGAGGGTGCCGATCTCGTCTTCTGGGCGTGCGCCGAACGTGGCTGAGAGGTCGCCGGCCGCGACCCGGTCGGCGAAGTGCTTCGCGGCGACCAGCGGGCGGGCTATCGTGCGATACAGCCACACCGACGCGGCGACAGCGACCACGGCGCTCAGCAGCACCAGCGCGAGTGTCGCGTTGCGCGCCATGATGCGCGCCTGCTCCTCGGCCTCGCGCGCTTCTGATGCCGTGGCGGTCGAGCGGTCGACCACGCCGCGAAGCGTGGCGTCCTCGAGGATGCTCCCACGCGTGCGCACCGCCGCACGCAAGCCGTCGAGCGAAGCGTTCTCGAGTCCCGTGGGGGTCGTGATGTTCGACGAGATGCTCGCGCGATACCGTCCGTTGGCGGCCCTGGTCATCCGCAGCGGCGACCCGCCCGAAGTGGCCTCGGCGTTGACCCACACGTAGGTGTTGAGGCGGAGCTCGTCCCACTGGGTGAGTAGGTCCAGACCAGAGGATTCCGGCGCGATCGCATCGATCTGCTCGAGCGCGCGCGTGACCGCAGTCTCGGCGCCCATCACCTCGCCGTACACCGCAGACGCCTGCTCGGGACTCTGGGCCTGCGACACGGAGAGCGCCAAGGCGTTGGCATCGGCACTGAACTGCGTGACCTGTGCCGATGCCCACTGCGCCAGGCGAGCGGTCTCGGAGGCCGAGGCCGAGCGCTCACTGTATTGGGCGGCGCGCGTGGTGTAGACCCACACCACGCCGGCCGTCAGCGCGTTGGCTGCGACGAGTGCCGTCATTGCCAGGGCGATGCGGTTTCTGACGGTCAAATGCATGGCCGGACTCCTCGCTCAGATGGTGATGCCAAGATCGTGCGCCGCCTGGCGCAGCTTGGAGATCTTCTCGGGGTCGTCAGGATCGTGCGGGCCGATCAGGGACACGAGAAACCCCGTGTGAGTGGCGAGGGCTCCTTTGGCGCGGATGAGTCCGATCGGATCGTCGGCGTAGACGGACTCGAGACTGGCGCCCACGTCGCGCGCGAGCGAGTACAACACGCCCATCACAGGCCTGCCACATCGGAAACGCGCTCGTTGGGGGAGTACACCACGGCGAGCGTGCGGATGATGCCCAGGGCCAGCACAAGCGCTGAGAGGGCGAGGGTCTGCTGCCATGCCGTCTCGCCGGCATACATGCCCACCCATATCTCGCGCAGGACGAAGGCGAGGGACGCGTCGACCATCGTCGTGACGCGGATCCGACGGAACCGCATGTACTCGGACAGCGAATGGAACAGCTCGATGAACACGAAGACGGTGAGCAGCTCGACCGAGAGTGTCTGGAAGGCGTCCACGGAGCGCGTCGTCACAGCTGTCCACACGTCGCGGGCGACGCCGACGACCACCCACACCAGCATCACCAGCACCAGCACCACTAGGACGTCCACCACGGTGCGAACGACGAACGACTGCACGGCCCAGACGTTGAGCCGGCCGCTCGGCGACGGCGTCTCAGGTTTGAGCTTGTCGGCATCGGTGGTCATGTCGTGGAGCGTACGGGGGCGGCGGCCGTAAGTGGTGACACCGCTGTTGCGGGGTTGTGAACTTGTTCTTGCAGCACCAACAACTTCGCGCCGTGGCGCAGCGCGTCTAGCTCCCGCTCGCGCTGATCGGCTGCGCCTCGAAACCCACGGCCCTGACCGCCCTCAGGATCTCCTCGGCGCTGGCTTTGGTCTCGTCGAAGAGGACCGAGACGATGCCCAGCGACTTGACGGCGATCACCCGGGCGACCCCGGTCACCATCGAGACCGCCATCTCCACCATCGCGGTGGCCCAGTCGCTGTCCAGCCCGGATGTTCTCAAGAGAAGCGCGTTCATCGGAGTGTGCCTCCTTCGTGTCTGGCGCCGGAGCGCGGCGCTCGGCGCGCGCCCCGGCACACAAAGCATCCCGCCAGGCCATGAAGTGCGCGTCGGCCTGTGGTGTGGTTTTGGTGCAGTGCCTGAGGAGGACGAGACGGCTCGCTCGTACGCCCGGCGGCGTACTCCGATACCCTGTGCTGAGCCCCGCGAGAGAGGACGCCGCGTGTTCATCCTGGAAGAGCCTTACGTCTCGACGCTGCTTGCCGATACGGTCGAGGCCACCGGTCTGCCGGTCCTCGACACGCCCAAGGCACGCGCGGCGCTTGCCGGCCGAGCCGTTGCGCTGCTCTCGGATGCCGAGTTCGCCGAGCAGGTACGCGCGAGCGGCGGCCGGGGCGTCTACTCCAACTCCGAGAACGCGATCGGGTGGGTCGCGCAGCACCTGCGGGACACGCCGCTTCCGGGCCACGTCGACCTGTTCAAGGACAAGGTCCGCTTCCGCGAGCTGGTGGCAGACCTGTATCCCGGCTACCGCTTCTGCGGGCTGTGCCTGAGCGAGCTGCGCGGGTTCGACGCCGCCTCGTTCCCGGCGCCGTTCGTGGTCAAGCCCGCGGTCGGGTTCTTCTCGATGGGCGTGCACGTCGTCGGCGACGCCTCCGAGTGGCCCGGCGTCGTCGACGAGATCGAGCGCGAGGTCGCCTCGTTCGCGG
>CAZCRB010000054.1:0-10119 GCA_964500985.1 uncultured Eubacteriales bacterium | reverse complement strand
AGGACCGCCTGCTGGAGCCCGAGGCCATCGCGCACGAGCTGGGACTCGTCTCCCCGGAGCAGACTGAGCAGCACGTGCGTCCCCGCGGCTACCGTGCGCTCGCGCAGATACCGATGCTGCCGGGTTCCGTGGTGGGACGCATCGTGGAGCGGTTCGGCTCACTCGTCGGCATCACCCACGCGGATCTCGAGGAACTCGATGCGGTCGACGGGGTGGGGTCGCGGCGCGCACAGGCGATCGTGGACGGCCTGTCTCGCATCAAGGCCCACGTGTCGCTCTAGGCGCTCACGCCAGGCCGCTTTCGCGCTCACTCGCGCGCGGGCCGGTGCCCGCTGTCGCGCACTGGACACCGCACGCGCTGTGCTACGATTGCCGCACTCGGCGGTAGAGCTGGGGCGTCCGGCGCGAGGGGAGGTGACGGCGCAGCGCGGCACAAGACCGCCGCTGAAGCCACATCCATGATTCAGGCACTCACCCGCTTCGTCTTTGTCGCGGTGGGCCTGCTCGGTGGGTACGTCGTGACTCGCGTCGTCGACTGGCAAACACAACTCGGCCTCGACCTCTCCTACGTCATCTTCGTCTTCATTGTTCTCGGAGGTTCGATCGGGTTCGTGCTTGGCGGTATCGTCGGCCGTGAGCTCTCGTACGCATGGGGGCACGCCGAGGCGCGCATCGCGCAGATGTCGAGCGCTGACTTCCTGCTCGGCACCGCCGGCCTCACCGTCGGGCTGCTGCTGGCGTTCCTTGCCTCGCAGCCGCTGCGGCTTCTGCAGCCCGTCGGCGTCGCGATCGCCGCGATGATCCTCTTGCTGATAGTGGGCGGCTATCTGGGCGTCTCGGTCGCGTTGACGCGTCGCCGGGAGTTCGCCGCACTGTTCCCGCAGCTCGCGGGCCCCGAGTTCGCCTCGGTCGACGAACGCATGCTGGCCCTGGACACGAGCGCCGTGATCGACGGCCGTTTCGTCGAGATGCGCACGCTCGGCTTTCTTCCCGGCGCCGTGCGCGTGCCTCGGTTCGTGCTTGCCGAGCTCCAGACGCTCGCCGATTCGTCTGACGACGCGAAACGCGCCCGGGGGCGCCGCGGGCTGGACCTGCTGTTGACCCTGCCCTCCGAAGACGCCGTCGAGGTCCTCGAGATCGACTATGCCGACCTGGCGGGTGTCGACGAGAAGCTCATGCGACTCGCCGTCGACAGCGGGGCTGAGATAGTCACGGTCGACTACAACCTGACCAAGGTCGCGCGCGTCCGCGGCATCGCGATCCTGAATCTCAACGAGGCCGCCGCGGCGCTCAAGCCGGCGTTCTTGCCGGGCGACGGTCTGCGTATCCGGATCGCGAAGAGCGGCAAAGAGGCCGGGCAAGGCGTCGGCTACCTCGAGGACGGCACCATGGTCGTCGTCGCCGACGGCCGCGAAAGCATCGGCTCCGAGGCGTCGGTCGAGGTGACGTCGGTCCTGCAGACGTCGGCGGGGCGGATGATCTTCGCCCGGATGCGCGCAGAGGATCGTGAGCCGGGAGCGAGCGCGTGAGCGCCGCCCGCACGGTCGCCATCATCGTTGCGGGCGGTACCGGTTCGCGCTTCGGCAGGGACGGCGGCAAACAGTTGCTGCGCGTTGCAGGCCGTCCTGTCGCCGCGTGGGCGATCGGCGCGTGCGCAGCAGCGCGTACGGTCTCCTCGCTCGTCGTGGTGTGCCATCCCGACCGGGTCGAAGAGTATGAGGCCGCCCTCGCCCCGGGCGACGACCTCAAGCCGATCGAGTTCGTCGCCGGCGGTGAGACGCGGCAGGACTCGGTCGTGCGCGGCCTGGCCGCCGCGTTGGCGCACGGCGCCGAGGTCGTCGCCGTGCACGATGGCGCGCGGCCGCTCGTCTCGCCTGACACGGTCGACTCGGCCGTCGCGATGCTTCTGGCCGACGAGGACCTTGCCGGCGTGGTGGTAGGCCACCCCGCGACCGACACGATCAAGATCGCCTCTGCGCAGCGCGAGGTGTCGTCGACGCCGGACCGGGCGACGTTGTGGTCAGTCCAGACACCGCAGGTCTTCCGTGCGCGCGCACTCGACGAGGCGCTCTCGCGGGCACGCGCCGACGGGTTCGTCGGCACCGACGACTCCTCCGCGGTCGAGCGCCTGGGAGCTCGGGTCGCCCTGCTCGAGGGACCGCGTGACAACATCAAGATCACCGTGCCGGAAGACGCCGTCATCGCCGAGGCGATCCTGTCGTCTCGCAAGAGAGGGGAGCGCTCGTGACGCGAATCGGGCTCGGCTACGACGTTCACGCATTCGCCGAGGGGCGCGAACTCGTGCTCGGCGGCGTCCGGATCGAGCACGACAAGGGGCTGCTCGGCCACTCGGACGCCGACGTGTTGGCGCACGCCTTGGCCGACGCGGTTCTCGGCGCGCTGCGCGAGGGTGACATCGGCCGCCTGTTCCCCGACACCGATCCCGCCTACGCGGGCGCGGACTCGCTCGTCTTGCTCGCCGAGGTGGCGCGACTCGCCGCCGAGCGGGGATTCCGGGTCGCCGACGCCGACTGCGTGCTCGTCATGGAGAAGCCCAAGGTGTCGCCGTACCGCGAGCAGATGCGCGCGAACCTTGCTGCCGCGCTCGGTGTGGACGTCTCGTGCGTCGGTGTCAAAGCGACCACGACCGAGGGCTTGGGTTTCGAGGGGCGTGGTGAGGGGATCGCCGCTCAAGCGGTGGTACTGCTCGAGCGCCTCTGAGGCGGTTCGCTCCTGCTAGACTGTCTGGGATGCCCGTCGCGGACTCAGACACGGTCCGCACAACCCGCAGAGACGATGTTCGAGCGACTCCGAACCGACATCCAGTGCGTCAAGGAACGCGACCCCGCGGCGACTTCGAGCGCGAGCGTGTTCTTCAACTACCCCGGGCTTCACGCCGTGTGGGCGCATCGGCTCACGCACCGGCTGTGGGGTCGGGGGCATAAGGGGTTCGCGCGCTGGCTGTCGCAGCTGGCCCGGTTCATGACCGGCGTCGAGATCCACCCCGGCGCCACGATCGGCGAGCGCTTCTTCATCGACCACGGCATGGGTGTGGTCATCGGCGAGACGACCATCATCGGTGACGACGTCACGCTCTATCAGGGCGTGACGCTCGGCGGTACAGGCAAGGAGACGGGCAAGCGGCACCCCACGCTCGACGACTGCGTGGTCGTGGGCGTGGGCGCATCGGTACTCGGCAACATCACCGTCGGTCGGGGAAGCAAGGTCGGCGGCGGCGCGGTCGTCATCGACGACGTGCCGCCCAACTCGACCGTCGTCGGCGTTCCCGGACGCGTCGTCGTGAGGGCCGGTGAACGCGTCGAGGCGATCGATCTTCACCACGAGGACCTGCCCGACCCGGTCGTCGAGATGTTCCGGTGCCTCACGCGGCGCATCGACCGCGTCGAGCACCGTCTCGCGCACGATGAGGACATCGCGCAGGAGCGTGTCGAGCCGCCGTTTCCCGTCGTCGAAGGACAGGCGTGTGGCGTGGGTGCGACACCGTCAGACACCGCGGCGAGCGGCGGCGAGGCCATCGCGTTCGAGCACGAAGGTTGGACCTGGGAGATCTGAGTCGTCGGTGACGACGGTCGAAGGAGCAGCATGCGCGTCTACAACACCATGAGTCGCTCGAAAGAGGAGTTCGTCCCCCGCACGCCCGGCAGGGTGTCGATGTACGTGTGCGGGCCGACGGTCTACAACCACATCCACATCGGCAACGCGCGGACGTTCCTCTCGTTCGACGTGATGCGGCGCTACCTCGAGTGGAAGGGCTTCGCGGTCACGTTCGTCCAAAACGTCACCGACGTGGACGACAAGATCATCAACCGCGCCAACGAGGAGGGCCGAACCGCCGCAGAGGTCGCGACCGAGTACACGGCGGCGTTCATCGACGCCATGCGCGCGCTCGGCGTCGAGGACCCCACGGTCCGCCCGTACGCCACCGCCAGCATCCCCGAGATGATCTCGATGATCGAGCGTCTCATCGAGCGCTCGCACGCCTACGTCGTCGACGGCGATGTCTACTTCTCGGTCCGCTCCTTCGCCGAGTACGGCAAGCTCTCCGGCCGCGACATTGACGAGATGCACTCCGGTGCCCGCGTCGACGTCGACGAGCGCAAGACCGACCCCCTCGACTTCGCGCTGTGGAAGGCGGCCAAGCCCGGCGAGCCGCACTGGCCGAGCCCGTGGGGCGA
Organism: uncultured Eubacteriales bacterium; assembly: GCA_964500985.1. Classification (GTDB taxonomy): domain Bacteria; phylum Actinomycetota; class Coriobacteriia; order Anaerosomatales; family PHET01; genus CAZCRB01. The sequence continues at coordinate 5,923 of CAZCRB010000054.1, read as the reverse complement.
AGGCCGTCCGGGCTGGCACATCGAGTGCTCGGCGATGAGTGAGCGCGAGCTCGGTCTGCCCTTCGACATCCATGGCGGCGGCGCGGACCTGACGTTCCCTCACCACGAGAACGAGCTCGCCCAGTCCGAGGCCGCCACCGGCAAGCCGTTCGTGCGCTACTGGCTCCACGGCGGCATGCTGCAGGTCAACGCGGAGAAGATGAGCAAGTCGCTGGGCAACTTCCTGCTGCTCAAAGACGTGCTCGAGCGCTTCGATCCCAACGTGATCCGCCTGCTGATGCTGCAGACCCACTACCGCAGCCCCCTGGACTTCTCGGACTCGCGCCTCGAGGAGACCACGCACGCGTACGACCGCCTCGAGAACCTCGTGCGCAACCTGAGGTGGGCACGCTCGCTCGCCGCGTGCGGATTGGGCGCGCCCGCGGACGCGTGCAGCGGCCTCGAGACCCACGTCACCGCCGCCCGGCAGAAGTTCGAGGCGGAGATGGACGACGACTTCAACACGGCAGCCGCGCTGGCCGCCGTGTTCGAGCTTGCCAAGGCGGCCAACGTCTTTCTGGCCGAGTATCAGACCGACCTGTGCGCGACCGACAAGGACGCGCTGCTCGAGGCGGAGAGCACCGTCGTCGAGCTCCTCGGCGTTCTCGGTATCCACATGGTCGAGCACGTCGCGGCCGTCTATCCGCCCGAGGTGCTGGCCCTCGCGCGCGATGTCGCCGGCTACGCGGGCGACGATGCCGAAGCGGCCGTCGACGCGCTGCTCGCCACCCGCGCCGCGGCGCGTACCGAGAAGAACTGGGCGCTGGCCGATGCGGTGCGCGACGGGCTCGCGGGTCTCGGCTTCACCATCGAGGACACCGTGCAGGGTGCCCGCGTCAGCTACGACGCGTAGGGGAGTGCAGATGCTGCTGGAGGGGCGCAACGCGGTCGCCGAGGCGCTGCGCGCGGGCATGCCGCTGCGCGGCGTCCGCATCGCCGAAGGCACCAAGCCCGATCGCATCCTCGAGGAGATCGAGCGCCGCGCGAACGAGGTGGGCGTCGAGGTCCGGCGCGTGCCGAAGCGGGCACTCGATGCCGACAGCGAGCGCGGCGCCCACCAGGGCGTGATCGCGCAGGCGGAGCCGTTCCGGTTCGCGTCGGTCAACGACTTGGTGCGGGCGACCGGCGACTCGGAGCGGGCGCTCGTCATCGCGCTCGACCACGTCACCGACCCCGGGAACCTTGGCGCGATCGCCCGCACCGCCGAAGTGGTGGGGGCGGTGGGTCTGCTCGTGCCCAAACGGCGCAGCGCCGCGCTGACCCCCTCGGCATGGAAGGCCGCGGCCGGTGCGTTCGCGCACGTGCGCATAGCCCAGGAGACGAACCTCGTCCGGGCGCTCGAACCGCTCAAGTCGGCCGGGTTCTGGGTCGCCGGGGCATCGGAGCGAGCGCGTCAGACGGTGTGGCAGGCGCCGCTGGACGGGCGGATCGTGCTGGTCATGGGATCCGAGGGCGAAGGGCTGTCCCGCCTGATGGCGGAGTCCTGCGACTTCCTGGTCGGCCTTCCGCAGGCCGGGCAGGTCGGTTCTCTCAATGTCGCTCAGGCCACGACCGCCATCTCCTATGAGTGGCTCAGGCGAGGCGCGGAGAAGTGAGTCGCCGGGTCCTGATCGTCGACGGCTACAACCTGATCCGGTCCACGCCCCAGTACTGCGGTCTCGCCGAGCATGACCTCGATGCGGCGCGCACCGCGCTCATCTCAGACGTTGCGGCGTTCGCCCAGGGTCGGTACACGGCGACGGTCGTCTTCGACGGGGGAGGGAACCCGCACTCCGACGGTGTTCCGCACGACGTGGCCGGCGTCATGGTCGTCTTCTCGCCTTCGGGCGTCGACGCGGACTCGGTCGTCGAGCGACTCGCCCGTCAGTCGCGTGAGGCCGGCAGGGAAACCGAGGTCGTGACGAGCGATGCCCAGACGCAGTGGGCGGTCATGGGCGCGGGTGTCGCCCGGCGCTCCTCGGCCGAGTTCGGCCGCGATCTGAGCGCGTCTGAGGAAGAGTGGCGCGAGGCCAACCCCGTGGGCCTGACCAAGACGCCGGTCGAGGCGCTCCTCGAGCCCGATGTCCGTGAACGTCTCTGGCGGATGGCTCAGGGCCTCGGCTAGAAGGCGAGTTGGTTGGGGCAATCGGCGAGCGGCGGTCAAAGCCCATGCCGAAACGCGCACACTCATACTGATGGAGGATGCGCGCGTCCTACCCTGGTTGCTTGTGCGGGCGGGTCGCGCGGGATTACCTTCATCAAGGTTCACTGAATGCCCGCGCCGTGCCGGCGGCGCCGTCCATCCCCTCGGACGACGTATGGGCGACCTATGAGGGGGGTGTGTCAGTGACCGAAGGTTCGGGAGCCGTCGTGCATCGCGTGCCCGGAGGCAGGGGCACGGATTCAGCGCTCGTGTGTGCGGCCCAGGGTGGGGACCAGCGTGCGAGCTGCGAGTTGATCCGCCGCTATCGCGGACTGATCAGGTGCAAGGCGAGGACGTACTACCTTGTGGGCGGAGACCGCGAGGACATCATCCAAGAAGGCATGATCGGCCTGTTCAAGGCCATCCGCGACTACGACCCCACGCGTCAGGCCAGCTTCCATTCCTTCGCGGAGCTCTGCGTCACCCGGCAGATCATCACGGCGGTCAAGTCGTCGACGCGCCGCAAGCACTCACCGCTCAACAGCTACGTGTCCCTGTCTCGCTCGGCGTCGTCCGACGATGATGGCGAGCGGCTGCTCGAGGACATCCTGGCCGCGCGCGAGGTCTGCGATCCCGCCGAGATCGTGGTGGGGGCCTGGGAGACCCGCTTCATCCGAGACGGCATGGCTGAGACCCTCTCGCCCTTCGAGATGCAGGTTCTGCGCCTGTACACGGGCGGGAAGTCCTATCAGGAGATCGCGGAACGACTCGGGCGTCACACCAAGGCGGTGGACAACGCCCTGCAGCGTATCAAGCGCAAGATGGAGGTCCAGGTCCAGCGTTGTCGGGCGTGTTAGAGACTGTTGCGACCGGCGGGCATCCACTACACTGTGGTGCGCTGCTGGCGTAGCTCAATGGCAGAGCAACTGCCTTGTAAGCAGTAGGTTGCAGGTTCAACTCCTGTCGCCAGCTCCAGAACACAAAGACGGCCCGGGCGCGCTCGCCCGGGCCGTCTCATGCTTTCAGGCAGGGCTTCAGGAAAGCCCGCGCGAGCGTGGATCCACGGGCTCGAGGTCAGTGGACCATACGATCTCAACGACCTCCACCGGCTTGGCGATGTTCTTGAGTTCGAACTCGCCGTGTGAGTGCGTCGCCACGACGTCGTCTGCCTGTCGTGAGAGCGAGCCCGTCACAAAGGCCTGCCCGCCGTCGGCCAGGTTCATCACGCGCGCGGCAAGGTTGAGCGCGGCGCCGATGAAGGGACGACCACCCTTGTCGAGCACGACTTCGCCGTCGGCGATGCCGATACGGACGGTCATCTCGCGCTCGTCGGGATGCTCGTCGTTGAAGCGGGTGAGGGCCTGCTGCATCTCTGCGGCTGCCAGCATGGCCTCGCTTGCCGACTCGAACGCGGCGACGAGCCCGTCGCCCCCTGTCGACTTGCCGTGGCCGCCGCGCGCCTCGATGAGCGGCAGCAGCAGGTCGCGATGGCGTTGGATGGCCTTCGCGGTGAGCATGCTCCCGTCCTCCTCGGTCATGCGCGAGAAGGACTTCATGTCGGTGATCATGACGACCTTGTTCGTGGTGTGGTCGGCGGTCAGCTTGTCCTCTGCCGTCGATATCAGGCGCAGCAGCTCATCGACGTCGGCGTCCTCGGCGGCCATGGACAGCGTGGAGGCGCCGGCCGCGGCCGGCGCGGCTGCGGGCTTGGGAAGCAAGGGGAACGCGCGCTCCCACAGCACGGCGACGGCCATCGCGACCGCAGCCGACGTCACCGCGGCGATCGCGGTCGCCGTCAGAGCGACCTCAGGTCCCGCGACCGCCGGGTAGAGAAGCATGCCGAGCGCCGGAACCACGGCGCCGATTCCCGGAGCCGCCACCACGAGGAAGCGGTTGCGCCGCCGCCGGGCCTCTCGGGCGATCAAGGACGTCGCCACGGCGGCAAGCGACCAGAGCCCGATCTGGACGAGAAGCGCGGCGGGGAAGCGGGTGGCCGCGATCGTCGCGACGAACCCGTTGACCGAATCGGTCCCGACCGTCGCGAAGGTCTCGCTGATCCAGCCGCCCGAGAACATGTTGGCCGGCGCGTTGGTGAACGAGACGAGCGGTGAAGTGCCGCCCGTGATCGTCGCGTTGATGGTGGCGCGCCCCAGCGAGACACCGAGCGCCTCCACGGCGAGGCAGGAGATCGCGGCGGCAAGCGCGCCCTCACCCGTGCCCAGCAGCAGGCCGGCCAAGGCGGCGCCCGCCCAGACCGGTCCGAGGAACGCGCCGGCGATCGACGCCGCGACCACGAAGAACACCGCGCCGCCGTCGGCGCCCAGGTAGCGGATACCCACGACGCCGAGCACGATGAAGAGCAGTCCCACGACCGGGTTCGCGGCCACCAGTGGCAGACCGAGCGCGAGCACGGCGACGAGCACGCCCAGATCGATCGACAGGTAACCGAGCGCGCCCGCTGCAAGGGCAAGCGCCGCCGCGCCCCATCCGGGCCGGAAGTCCATCCCGAGAAGCCCTACGTACGTCGCGGCCGTGATGGCCGCCATCCCGAGCCACCTCAACAGCGTCTCGTTCTTGCGCTTCGCCCGTCCGGTCACGCGGCTGCCTCCTCGTCGGTCCGGCCCTGACGAATATTGTGACGCATACGCACGCTCTCGTGTGGGGTATCATGAGTCAGCCGCGCCCGTTGCGGCCACCGAGGCCGAGGAGGCGACGACCGTGACACACGCGCAGTTCCTTTCACGCGTGCCGATCTTTTCGAGTTGCACCGCAGATGAGATCGCTGCGATCGAGACCGTCGCGCAGGAGAGCACGTTCCACGCCGGCCAGATCATCGTCACGCAAGGGACGCCCGGACAGGCCTTCTACCTGGTTCTGAGCGGTCGTGTGGAGATACTGCGCGACGGCGTCTCCCTTGGAGCCTTTGGCCCCGGCGACTTCTTTGGCGAGATGTCGCTCCTCGACCAGGCGCCCCGCTCGGCGACCATCCGGGCGATCGACCAGGTCGAGTGCCTCATGCTCTCCAGCTGGGACTTCAAGGCCTTGCTGGAGCGCCACCCGTCCATCGCCATCAAGTTGCTCGAGGTCCTGAGCAGGCGTCTGCGTGTGGCCGATGAAAGGCTTGGTCGCTAGTGGCGGCAGTCAACATCTCAGGCATGCCGCTGCTCCAGGCGGTCGCAGAACGGATCATCTCGCGCTGGCTCGAGCAGCAGGGAGTCTTCGACGTCGCCATGACGGCGGGCCGCGAATCCCTGGGCGGGCGGATGGTGGACCTGACGTTCACCCGCCAGGGTGCCGTGCGGCGCGTCAAGGTCAAACCGGACCCGTACTTCGGTGTCGATCCCGTCAAGGTGGCGAATCGCTCGCTGGCGTTCTACCGCGCCGATATGGGCGCATTCGCCGTCGAGGCCGTCGCCAACGCCGCTACTCGCGAACCGGGGTGGATGTTCGAATCGGCGGCCGACGACCTCTACTACTACTACCTGGCTATCGCGCAGGACGAGGACGAGGTCCGCGCCCTGGTCACCGAGCCGGACGAGGTGTTCTTCTCGGAGCTCGCTGTCGACCGGGACGAACTCGTCGTCATGCCGATGGCCGTCGCTCGCCAGTGGTTCGAGCAGCACTACGAGGACTACACGCCGCGGCCCGTGATGGTTGGCGGGGCGTCGGCGTGGTATCGGCTCGTCCCGCGGCCGGACATCGAGCGTGCGGTACCGGGAATCACGGTGCCGGGCCCGATCTTCAGGCTTGCGGGCCGCTAGC
>CAZCRB010000053.1:5406-10304 GCA_964500985.1 uncultured Eubacteriales bacterium | reverse complement strand
CGCCGCCAGCGTTCATCCTGAGCCAGGATCAAACTCTCCGTGGAATATGTCACGAACCGAAGTTCGTGGTTCACAGAGCTGATCCGGTGTTTTGTATCCGGATTGGCCCACCTACATCGCTAAGGAGGGCGATGCGGTTTGGACCTGGTTTGTTACTCAATCGGATTGGTCTTTTGATTGACCCTATCGATTGACGGGTTTTGTCTTGACTTGACTTGTCACAGTATCCGGTTTTCAAGGTTCAAGCGGCAGCAGATTTCGCCTTCTTACCTGCGGTTTCTTCCGCTGCCTGCCTCCGATTCGTTCTCGGCGGCGAGGTGATACATTACGCACATTCAGTGCGGGTGTCAACTACTGTTTCGGACTTTTTTCAATCTCTTTCGAGATCGTCCGGCGTCCCGCATGTCGAGGCAAACAATAACGCCCCCCGACACTCTCGGGAGGCGCATCGCAGGCCCTGGGTCGTCTCGTCTCTACGACGGCCCATTCGCGCTGCTATGTGGTGCCTCCCGGCGGGAATCAGTTTTCAAAACGCGCTCCGGGTTCGTTTCAAGCTTTCCGCGGTGCGAGGGACGACTTTACACGCATGCCCCGACCGGCGCAATACCCAATTTCGAACTTCTTTGCGGACTACTGTTGTACCCCCTCGCGGGGGAATCGCAACAGCTTCTACAGAAGGTTCGGTGAACGGTCACAACCGGGTGCGGGATCGGGAGACGGACGTGTGGCCGGGCTTCCTATGCGGCGCCGACCGGGCGGGCGAAGCGCCGCTTCCCTACCTGCACGACCCGCCCGTCCACGTACGCGCGCGCGAGGGAATACGTGCGCGGCACCACCGGTTCGCCGTCGATCTTGACTCCGCCGCCGTCGATCTGGCGCCTGCCCTCCGACGCCGAAGCCACAAGTCCGAGCTCAGCGAGCAGGCCTGGCAGGTACACCTCGTCCGCCAACACCACTGCGATCTCGGCGATCTCCTCCGGCGCCTGGTGCTGCTTGAACACGCGGTCGAACGCCTCCTCGGCGGCCGGGGCCGCCTCGGGTCCGTGATACACCGCGACGATCTCACGGGCGAGCCGCCGCTTGACCGCATTGGGATGCGCGGAGCCGTCGACGAGCGTGGTCTCGATGGCGTCCACCTCCTCGACCGGCAGTCCGGTCGCGAGTCGGTAGTACTTGACCATCAGCTCGTCCGGGATCGACATGACCTTGCCGAACATGTCCTCCGGGGCGTCGGTCAGGCCGATGTAGTTGCCGTAGCTCTTGCTCATCTTCTGGACACCGTCGGTGCCCTCGAGAAGCGGCAAGGTCAGGGCGCACTGCGGCTCCTTGCCCATCTTCTCCATGAGCTCGCGTCCCGCCAGCAGGTTGAACAGCTGGTCGGTACCGCCGAGCTCCACGTCCGCATCGATGGCAACGGAGTCATACGCCTGCATGACCGGATAGAGGAACTCGTGCAGCGAGATGGGCTTGCTGTCGTGATACCGCTTGGAGAAGTCGTCCCGCTCGAGGATGCGCGCGACGGTGAACTGGCTCGTGAGCTTCAAGATCATCTCGAAGTCGATCTTGGACAGCCACTCCGAATTGCGGCGCAACTCGGTCTTGTCGGGATCCAGGATCTTGAACGCCTGCTCGATGTAGGTGGCGGCGTTGACCTCAATATCGGCGAGCGTGAGCGGCGGCCGGGTCGTGTTGCGGCCGGAAGGATCGCCGATCAACGCCGTGAAGTCACCGATGATGAGGACGACCACGTGCCCCATGTCCTGGAACTGGCGCAGCTTCCTCAGGGGGACGGCGTGACCCAGGTGAAGATCGGGAGCTGTCGGGTCGACTCCGAGCTTGATGCGCAGTGGCTCCCCCTTGGCGAGCTTCTTCCGCATGTCGGCTGCGGGCACAAGCGCAGCGATCCCGCTCTCTATAGTGTGCAACTGGTCGTCGGCGGAGATCACCTTCGCGGTCCTTTCGAAGCGATTCCCGCGAGCGTAACGGCGCGTCCACGGTGCCGCCGAGCCGCGGGAGTGGCGTGAGGTTTGCGTGTCATACTAGCAGATGAGGGGCGTGATTCTGCGCCCTCCGACACGCGATGGCGCGGGGATCGCGGCGAGTACCCGACCCGACCAACGCCACCCGAAACCATCACAAAGGACTCGAATGACCGAGAGACGCACCGGCAGCGCCCGCGGACCACAGCCCCGGCGGAGGCCGCAGTCAGCAGCAAGTGGTCGACGCACCGCCGGCCAGACCTCGCGCAGCGGAGCGGCACCGACCAAGCGGGCACCGTCGACGCGATCGGGCCGGCAGGCGCCGCGCCCCAAGCGCCCGTCGCGGGAAACACGTCCCCGGGGCCGGTTCGCGCGCTTCGTGCGGGTTCTCGCCATGCTCGCGCTACTGATGGTCGTCGCGGTGGGAGTCACCGGGTGCGCCGTCTACGCCTCCATCTCCTCGCAGCTGCCTGATCCCGACATCACCAAGGCCAAGGGCCGCGACCAGACGACGGTGGTGCTCGACGCTCAGGGGCGCACGATCACGAAGTTCTACGCCGAACAGAACCGCCAAGACGTGGCGCTCTCCACGATGCCCGAGGCCCTGCGCCAGGCGGTCATCGCGACGGAGGACAAGCGTTTCTACCAGCACGAGGGGGTCGACGCCGTCGGTCTCACGCGCGCGCTGGTTACCGACATCGTGAAGCGCGAGAAGGCTCAGGGCGGGTCGACGATCACGCAACAGTACGTGAAGAACGCGTTCGTCACCGACGAGCGGACGCTGAAGCGCAAGGTCCAGGAGGCCGTCCTCGCACAGAAGGTCGAGAAGCAGTTCACCAAGGACCAGATCCTTGAGCTGTACCTGAACACCATCTACTTCGGTCACGGCGCATACGGTGTCGAAGCCGCCTCGCGTGCCTACTTCAACAAGCCCGTCGAGCAGCTCACTCTGCCTGAGTCGGCCATGATCGCGGGTGTGATCAAGTCCCCGGGCCGCTACTCGCCCCGCATCGATCCCGAAGCCGCCAAGATCCGTCGCGACACCGTTCTGACGCAGATGAAGGACCAGGGCTACCTCTCGCAGGCCCAGTACGCGGAGGCGGTCGCATCGCCGGTCAAGCCGGTCGTGGCCGCCAAGACCGGCTCCTCCGTTGCACCGTACTTCGTCGAGTGGATCCGCGAGCAGCTCGTCGACCAGTACGGGCAGCAGGCGGTCTACCGGGGCGGCATGAAGGTGCGCACGACGCTCGACATCGAGGCACAGCGCGCCGCCGAGAAGGCGGTCAGCTCCACGCTCAACAAGAAGGGTGACCCGTCCGCGGCCATCGTCGCCCTGGACCCGAAGACCGGTGCCGTGCGCGCGATGGTGGGCGGCCGCGACTTCAAGACCCAGCAGTTCAACGTCGCAACCCAGGGCAAGCGCCAGCCGGGCTCGGCGTTCAAGCCCTTCGTACTCGCAACCGCGCTCGCGCAAGGCGTCAGCCCCGAGATGTCGTTCGAGAGCGGTCCGGCCGCGCTCAAGGTAGGCGACCAGACGTGGAAGGTCACGGGTGCCTCCGGCGGCAGCAAGGGTCCCATGCGGCTGCGGGAGGCCACGGAGAAGTCGGTCAACTCCGTCTACGCGCAACTCATCCTCAAAGTCGGCGCCGACAAGGTGGTCGAGACCGCCGAGAAGCTCGGCGTGCACAAGGGGATCGCGCCCGTCCCCGCGATCGCGCTTGGCGGCCTGGAGGACGGGGTGTCGCCGCTCGAGATGGCCAGTGCCTACGGGACGCTTGCCGCCGGTGGGCTCCAGACGCCCCCGTACGGCATCGCTCGCGTCGAAGACGCCAAGGGCAAGGTTCTGTTCGAGTCCAAGCCGACCCCCAAGCAGGCCATCGACGCCGACGTCGCGTTCCTGACCACCGACATCTTGTCCGGCGTCATCAAGAACGGCACGGGCAAGCCCGCCGCCATCGGTCGACCGGCCGCGGGCAAGACGGGCACGACGCAGGAATACCGCGATGCCTGGTTCGTCGGCTACACGCCCGATCTGGTGGCAGCCGTGTGGGTCGGCTACCCCGACGCCCAGCGTGAGATGAAAGACGTTCACGGCCGCGCGGTCACCGGCGGTTCGTTCCCCGCCGAGATCTGGGCCAAGTTCATGAAGTCGGCACTCGACGGGACCGATGCGACCGCGTTCCCCAAGCCCGAGGGCCTCAAGACCGTCGAGGTGTGCGCGGTCAGCGGCGGTATCCCCACCGCGTTCTGCCCAAAGACCGTGTCGGCGCTGGTGCTGGCCAAGCACCTGCCCGGCCCGTGCGAACTTCACAAGACCCCGACCGAGGTCATCGTTCCGTCGCTCGTGGGCTCCTCCAAGGAAGAGGCGCTCGCTGCGCTTCAGAAGCTGACGCTCACCGCGAGCGTGGTCGAGAAGGTGGTGGCCGGCGCTGTTCCCGGCACCGTCACCGAGCAGAGCCCCAAAGCCGGCAGCAAGGTCAAGCCGGGCGCGAAGGTCACCCTCACGGTCGCCAGCGGCGCTGCCGCCAACGCGGCACCGGTGGCCTCGTTCACCGGCCCGACGCAGGGCAAGACCGGGGTCGCGCTTGCCTTTGATGGGTCGGCGTCCACCGACGACGGCTCCATCACCACGTACTTCTGGGAGTTCGGCGACGGCCAGACGGCGTCCGGCAAGACCGCGAGCCATGCGTGGGCAGCGCCGGGCACCTACGAAGTCACGCTCTGGGTCACTGATGACCGAGGCGAGAAGGCCTCGACCACCAAGTCAGTCAAGATCAAGTAGGTCGAGCCGCCGCTGCGCGAACCCCTTGGTCGGGCGGCCGGCTACTCGACCCCTCGGAAGAAGTGGCCGGTGGTCGTCGGCTGGGCGGACTTCGCGCGGGGAGGCCGACCCGCCACCGCTGCGTTGAGAGCCGAGCG
>CAZCRB010000053.1:0-5306 GCA_964500985.1 uncultured Eubacteriales bacterium | reverse complement strand
TAGACCGCAGTCCCGACGGGAACCGGCGCGTGGCGTGACACGTCCTCGATCTGTCGCGCCGAGAGCTCCGGCGAAAGCCAGACCGCCGTCGCGCCCAGGTCGGCGAGCTCCGCGACGGCGTGCGCGTTGGCCGCGTTCAGCGACCAGTGGGCAACCGGTGCGGCGCCCGCGTCGGCCAAGCGTCGCAACTCACCGAGGGTGCCCGCGACCGCGCCCCTGTGGGCGCGGCGGTCCCTGGCGAGGTCGGCGTCGTGAAGCACCCGGGAGAAGACGGGGACCACCGCCGCGGGTAGCGGGGTGTCCGGCAGATCGGCCGTGGGCACGTCGGCCTCATCGGCGCCGGAACCGAGCGCGATCTCGGCCGCCTCCAGGTTCGCGACCCCAGCGACGAGACGGGGTGCCGCCTGTGCCCCCCGATGGCCGCCCAGCGTGGTAGGCGACACACCGAGCGGACGGCGCGACCGCCACGGTGCCAGGACGGCCTCCTCGTAGGCTGCCAGGGCATCGCGCCGCACCCGGTGAAGCGCCGAGAACCCTATTCCAGCGCCGGCGCTCAGGTCGATGTTCCATGCGGCGGCGAGATACGGCGTGTTCCCGAGCCGTCCGACGTGCTCCATCACCTCATCGACGGTGACCGCCCGCGTGCGCGCGGCCTCGACCACGGGCCCACTCGCTGCGCCGGTGTGCCCGTCGGCGTCCCGGACGAGCACCGACAGCGGCGCGCCGATGGTCATCTTGACGGTGAACTCGAGGGACAGGGGCGCCGATGCGAACTCGTCTGCGAAGGTGCGCGCGGCGGCATCGGACAGGGTGGCGTTGCGTACCCTGAAGACCCGGTCCCCCGCCCCCGCCGGCTCCTCGAACGAGAGAACCACCTTCACGCCCGCCGGCGCGGTCCGGTGCGGCCGCCCGTCGACTAGGATCTCCCCTGCCGTCTGAGCGAACCGGCCGCGCGACGTCCACACCTCGATCGTGTCGGCGGCGTCCAGTGCGGCGTCCAGCGATACCGTGGCCATGCCCTCACGATGGGTGACCACGCGCCCCAAGGGTACGCCGCGGTTGTTGGGCCGCCCGTAGCTCATCATCTCGTTGCCGCGCTCGCCGACGAGGTAGCCCTCGGTGAACCCGCGAGAGAACGCCTCCGAGAGCACCGCCTGCTCGCCGTCGCGCACGCCGAACGCCTCGGGGGCGGCGGCGTAGCGGTCCAGGGCGGAGCGGTAGACACCAGTCACGAGCGCGACGTACTCCGGGCTCTTCATCCGCCCCTCGATCTTGAGCGCCGCGACGCCGGACTCGACCAACGCGGGGATCTGGCCGATGCCGGCGAGATCCTTGGGCGAGAGCAGATGTGCTCCCGGGGTGGAGCGGACCGCCCCGGAGGCGTCGGCCAACTCGTAGGCCATCCGGCACGGCTGCGCGCACCGGCCACGGTTGGCGGAGCGACCGCCGATCAGTGACGAGAGCAGACACTGCCCCGAGTAGCACATGCACAGCGCGCCGTGCACGAACGACTCGACCTCGACCCCCAGGGCCGCACCGGCCCTTGCGAGTGCGCCGATCTCGGCAAGCGAGGTCTCGCGTGCGAGAGTGACCCGAGAAACGCCGCGCGACCCGAGCACCTCGACGCTGTCTGCGGAGTGCACGTTCATCTGAGTCGACGCGTGCACGCGCACGTGGGGGAGCTGCTGCCTGACCTCCCGAAGAAGGCCGAGGTCCTGAACGATCACCGCGTCGACCCCGGCCGCCCAGGCACGGTCCACGACGTCGAGCGCCTCGGACATCTCGTGCGGGAGGATGAGCACGTTGGCGGTCAAGTAGACCCCGCGACCCCTGAGGTGGGCGAAGTCGCACGCCGCGGGCAGGGAGTCGAGCGTGAAGTTCTCGGCGCTCCTGCGCGCGTTGAGCCGGTCGATGCCGAGATACACTGCATCTGCGCCGTTGGCTATGGCGGCCCTGAGGGCCTGCACGCCACCGGCGGGCGCGAGCAACTCCGGTATCGGGGAAAGTCGTGGGTCTGGCACAGGGGACCTCGGGCAACGGTACGGTGACGGGACGGGCTAACTGGCACGTCATTCGCGCCATAGGCGACAATGTAACACCTGAACGCATCCGATCATGGAGGACCATGGCTGCACGACGACGCAGGCTCCGTCGCAACCGACAGGGCCGAGCACATGTCATAGCACTGCAGGTACTCGCGGTCCTGGCGATCGTCGTGGTGCTGCTGGTCGGCGTGGGGGCGGCTTCGGCGGCGACCGTCGCGAACGGCTGGCTCCAAGACCTCCCCGACTACAAGGCGCCCGGCGCCTTTGACGTCGCGCAGGCGACCAAGATCTACTCGGCTGACGGCGTGTTGCTGGCCCGCCTGTACTTGGAGAACCGAGAGGTCATCCCCCTGTCTCAGATGTCCACCGACCTCGCGAACGCGGTCGTATCCGTCGAGGACGAGCGCTTCTACACGCACCGCGGGGTGGACCCCATCGGCCTTGCGCGCGCCGCCGTTGCCAACGTGACCAAGGGATTTGGCGAAGAGGGCGCATCGACGATCACCCAGCAGTACGTCCGCAACACGATCCTGCTCAACGAGCGGACCGACATCTCTCTCGCGCGCAAGGTGCGCGAGGCGTATCTCGCGATGGAGCTCGAGAAGCGCTACACCAAGCCGCAGATCCTCGAGATGTACCTCAACGCGATCTACTTCGGTGAGGGCGCCTACGGTGCCGAAGCCGCCTCTAGGACCTACTTCGCCAAAGACGCCAAGGACCTGACACTTGCGGAGGCCGCGACGCTGGCGGGCCTGCCGCAGCAGCCGAGCCGCTTGGATCCGTACGACAACCCCGACGGCGCCGTCGCCCGTCGCAACCAGGTGTTGCGCGATATGCTTCGCAACGGCTACATCGACCAGGCCCGGTGTGACGAGGCCCTCGCCACTCCCTTGTCGGTCAAGCGCGCCAAGGACCCGGAAGACGGTGTCTACGCTGCGCCGTTCTTCGTCGCTCACGTCAAGAAGCAACTGCAGTCGGAGTTCTCGCGCGCGGTGGTCTTCAAGGGCGGGCTGACCGTCACCACCAGCATCGACATGAAGATGCAGAAGATGGCCGAGGCGGCCGTCAAAGACAAGCTCCCCAAGGGCCCCGAGGTCGCGCTCGTCTCGATCGACCCGCGCACCGGCTACGTCAAGGCGATGGTCGGCGGCAGGGACTACCACAAGAACAAGTACAACCTCGCGACTCAGGGCCACCGCCAGCCGGGCTCGTCTTTCAAGACGTTCGCCCTAGTGACGGCGCTGGACGAGGGCATGCCCCCCTATCAGCGGATCGACTCGTCGTCGCCCGCCTTCATCCCCACCAAGCCCAAGGCCTGGGTCGTCTCCAACAGCGAGGGCCAGGGCAAGGGCTCGATGTCGCTCGAGAAAGCGACCCACCTCTCGGTCAACACGGTGTACGCGCGCCTCGCGTGGGCCGTCGGCGCCAAGAAGATCGCGCGCATGGCCAAGCGCATGGGCATCGAGACCGAGATTCCCTCGTATCCGTCGATCGCGCTGGGCACGCGCAACGTCACCCCCCTCGAGATGGCGTCCGCCTACGGCACGCTCGCGGCGGATGGCGTGCACTATCAGCCGATCGTGATCACGAAGGTCACCGACGCACAGGGCAACACGCTCAAAGAGAACAAGCCGAAGGGCAACCGGGCCGTCAGGCCCGACATCGCCCGCGAGGCCACGAGCATCCTGGTCGGCGTCGTGACCAACGGAACGGCGACGCGCGCCCAGATCGGCCGTCCGGTCGCAGGCAAGACCGGCACGAGCCAGGAGCACCGCGACGTGTGGTTCGTCGGCTACACACCCCAGCTCGTGACCTCGGTCTGGGTGGGCTACCCGAGCGAGAAGACGATCTACGTCAACGGCAGCCGCGCCTTTGGCGGCACGGTTGCGGCCCCGATCTGGGCCTCGTTCATGAAGGCCGCCTTGGCGAAGCAGCCCAAGATGGCGTTCAAGCAGCCCGGCAAGATCACGTACAACCCCTCCAAGTTCAAGATCCCGACGGGGCACAGCGACACGACCAAGGCCGTCGAGCCGAGGAAGACCACGCCAAAGCCGAAGCCCAAGCCGACCACGCCACCTCCCACCAACCCGGGCGGAGAACCGACGGGCACGCCGGCCCCCTAGCGGCATAACGACAAAGGCCCGGTCCGGAGGACTTCCGGACCGGGCCTTCTTGCTGCGACGGGTCGCCTAGAGGCGCGAAACGCGAACCATGCCCGAAGCGCAGACGATCTCGACGTCGCCGCGCTTCTCGATCTGATCGAGGACCAGGTTCATTCCGAGCACGTCGCTCGAGATGTGCCCCGCGATGATCAGGTTCAGCTTGAGCTCCTCGGCGTGCTTCTTGTGCTCCTCGGAGTAGTGCATGCCCACCAGCGTGCCCACGCCGGCGGCCGAGAGCCGGTCCAGGGCCTCCTTGGGCCCTTCCGTACCGCCGGTCATGTCGACGAGGATCCTGCCCGCGCGCGAAGAGCCGCTGCCGCTGATGAGAGTCGGTCCGTATCCCTTGCGCGCGGCATCGGCGTACTCGGGGATCTCGCGCAGCGTCTTGACGACGTCGTCGAGCGTACGCGGCGCCCGCTCGTCGAGGAACGCCTGCACGAAGCCGTTGACCGAGTTGTCGGCCGGCGTGTGGCACGACAGGGACGCGAAACCGAGCAGCTCCGCGGCCTGGATGGCGCGGTAGTGGTTCACCGGCATGATGCGGCGCCGTATCTCCTCAGCGCGCGGGGCGATGAGCTCGTCGGCCGCCGCGATCGAGACGCCCTGTGCGGCCCAGAGGTCGGCTTGCATGTGCATCACCTCGTGGAGGTTCGCGTAGCCGGGGCCCTCCGGATGGTGCGCGAAGATCAGGTCGATGGGCGCACCCTTTTCCCGAAGCCGGTCGGCGAGCAGGACCTCGCCCACCTCCATGTCGATACCGACGAGCAGGCCCCGGATCTGCGCGTCGGGATCGCCTGCGCAGATGCGCGTGTCGCTGTACGGATTCACGAGCTTCTCGGTGTCGAAGAACTCGCGCTCCGCCTCGTCGAGCTTGTCGTAGCACGCGCGCGCGTCGGCCAGCACCCGGTCGATCTCGGCTTTGTCGCGTGCGTCGGCCTCGATACCGGTGGCGACGCAGATGTCGTACATCTCTTTGAGTCTCACTGGAGCCCCTCTCGCTGGCGCATGGCGCCCTGACTGGAGTGTTGTTGCTGCCGGTCCCGCGCTGCGCGTGACGATGAGGGCAGACGCCGGAACCGGTGCCACTCGGGGCCGCACG
>CAZCRB010000052.1:0-10444 GCA_964500985.1 uncultured Eubacteriales bacterium | reverse complement strand
AGATTGTGCCCCGCGCCGCCCGTGCTGGCACGTCCGGCCCGGTGAGCGCAGAATGGCACCATGCCCGCCGTGCCGTACAACACGCGCCACCTCGTCGGCGACACCTATGTGGTGCCGGGGCTGACCAACGCGTGCTTCATCGAGGGCCTCGTCGTGGACACGTGTGAGGACGAGGCGCCGTTCGCCGGCGTGACCGTCGACACGCTCGCGATCACTCACGGTCACGCCGACCACTTCGCCATCGGCCAGGTCCTGCGCGACGCCGGTGCCCGCGTATGGGCAGCGCGCGACGACGCCTCGCTGATCGAGAACCCCGACATCAACATCCGGGGGATGTTCTCGTGGGCCAAACCGGGCGACTTCCTCACGACCAAGCTGTTCCGCGGCGAGCCGTGCAAGGTCGACGCGTACCTCGAGGACTGGACCGACGAGCGCGCCGATGTCATCCCGCTGCCCGGCCACACGATGGGGCACTGCGGCTTCCTGACCCGCGACGGCGTCCTGTTCACCGGCGACGCGCTGTACCTGCGCGAGCTGTGGGAGCGCCACCCGCTGCCCTACGCGATCGACCCCGGCATGGTCGTCAGCTCGCTCGAGCGCATCCGCGCGACCCCCTGCTCGTGGGTCGTGCCGGCCCACGGCCGCCCCGTCGAACGCGAGGAGGCCGAGGGCCATATCGACTTCCATCTCAGGCAGGTGCGCGAGATCGAGGCGCTGCTGCTCGACCGGCTCGTGACCGAGCACTCGACCGAGCAGGCGATCGCGCTCGTCTCGGAGACACGCGGGCTGCGCGGCAACCCGGCGTCGTACTGGCTGTCCGTGGCGACCGTCAAAGGGTATCTCGGCGAGCTGCTGAACCGCGGCGAGCTCGAGTTCTTCGTCCGCGACCACGTCGGCTGGTGGCGCACCGTCAGCTAGGCACCTCGCACGCTGCTCCCCGGGTCCGGTACCACGAGAAGCCGATGCTGGCCGCGATGGCCGTCACGATCACGCCGAGCGCGACCGGCGTCGGCACGTGCCAGAAGTCCGCGAGCAGCATCTTGACGCCCACGAACCCGAGGACGACGGCCAGCCCGTAGTGCAGGTAGGCGAACCGCTCCACGCACCCCGCCAGGGCGAAGTACAGCGAGCGCAGCCCCAGGATGGCGAAGACGTTGGCCGTGAACACGATGAACGGGTCCTGCGAGACGGCGAGCACCGCGGGCACGGAGTCGACGGCGAACACCAGGTCGGCGGCCTCGATGGCGAGCAGCGCCAGCAGCAGCGAGGTGAACACCCGTTTGCCGTCGCGCACCACGCTGAACCCGGAGCTCTTGATCGAGCAGTCGATGGGCAAGAAGCGCTCGGCGAGGCGCACGACGGGGTTGCCGGTCACGTTCATCGACTCGCTCGACCCGCGCCACATCTTGACCGCGGTGACCACGAGCAGCGCGCCGAACACGTAGACGAGCCAGCCAAAGCGCTCGAGCAGCGCGATGCCGCCAAAGATGAAGACGAGCCGCATGACGATAGCCCCGAACACGCCCCAGAACAGCACCTTGTGCTGCAGGTGCCGGCCGATCCCGAACGCCGCGAAGATCAGCACGAACACGAAGAGGTTGTCGATCGACAGCGACTTCTCGATCAGGTAGCCGGTGACGAACTGCTGCGCCATGTCGGGCCCCTGCCAGACCCACACCACGCCTGCGAACACGAGCGCGAGCGCGATCCAAAACGCGCTCCATCCGAGCGAGTCACGCAAGGTGATCTCTTTGTCGTCGCGGTGGACGACGAACAGGTCCAGGGCGAGCAGCCCCACGACGACGGCGCCGAAGAGCGTCCAGGGCATCCAGGTCTCGAGCAACGGTCTCCTCCGGTCTTCTCGTGCACCGGAGGGTCTGTGAAAACACGAAGACCTCCGGCACGTTGTCGTGTCGAAGGTCTTGCCGCTGAGGTGCGTGGCCGGGGCTTGCGCCCGTAGTGACGACCACGCCGCCCGCTTCCACGGACCGGCTACTCCCCTTCAGGTTACCGGCACAGAAGCGAGAAGCGCGCCACTCGCCGTCCGGTGATCGCAGTGTAGCAGCTGCGCTACCAGTAGCGGTCGTCGTCGAAGACCGGCGACAGCCGCGCCGTCCCGGCCATCGCCGCGCCGGAACCGGGTCGCAGCTCGAGCACCTGCCAGGCCTCCACGGGCTCGACGGGGCGGGGCGCCTCGATCCCCCGCGGCGCCGCGGCCACGAACCCGAATCGCGAGTAGTACGCGGGATCGCCCAGCACCAGCACCGCATCCTCCCCGGCGTCGCGGGCGCGGTCCAGCGCGAAGCGCACCAGCACGGTGCCGACCCCCTGGCGCTGGCGCGCGGGCGCGATCGCGAGCGGGGCCAGCAGCAGGACCGCGGCCTGCCCCACGTACGCACGCGAGAACAGCACGTAGCCGACGGGCGTCTCGTCATCGTCGAATGCGGCGAGCGAGAAGCCCGGCAGCGCGTCCGGGGAGGCGATCAGGTCGTCTACGAGCTCGGCGACCACGTCCCCTTCCTCGCCGGGCGCGGTCCCAAAGGCCGCACGCACGAGCGCGCGCACGGCGGGAAGATCGGCAGCAGCGGTCTGTCTGATCCGCAGCATGCTTCGCTCCTCAGTCCTCGATGTGCCCGTCGTCGAACTTGGCGGCGATGTGCGAACCGTCGCAGAACGGCTTGTTCTTGGAGTTGCCGCAGCGGCACAGCGTCGCGCGGTTGCGCACCTCGTAGGGTTCGCCGTCGGCACCGAAGATCGGGATTCCGCCGCGCACCCACAGCGGCCCGCTCACGCCCAGCGACGGGTCCTCCACCAGCGCGATCGACGGCTCGAAGCTCGGCTCGTGCGCGTCGGTGCCTTCCGGCCCGCAGACGGTGTAGCGCCCTGAGGGGCACTGGGCCGCCTGCTCTTCGACCCGCGCCCGGACCTCGGGATCGGTGGCGTCGGCGACGATGTTCCACAGCCCGCCGTTGCGGTCGCAGAAGCGGGCCTCGGCACACAGCTCGCGCGCGTCGCGCAGCGTCAGGCCGGGTCCGTCGATGCACGCGGACGCCTCGAAGTAGCCGGCGTGCCCCGCGGTTTCGGTGCCGTCGAAATCGAAGTCCATGTGCGCGCCGTTGCACAGCGGCTTGCTGCCCGAGTGCCCGCAGCGGCACAGCGCGTACTTGGGTCCGGTGGCGAGGCGCTCGGTCTCTTCCCACGCGACGGACTCGCCCGCCTCGTTTGTCACGATGCGCACCCGCACGAGCGGCACGTCGCCGCTGACCAGGTACGGGCCGTTCTTGGTGATGACGATGCGGGCGTCGCTCATGGAGTCTCCTTACCCGGGCCGGCTACAACAGCTCGACGTGCCCACTCGCGATGTCGTACAGCGCCGCATGGACCGCGAGCTCCCCGGCCGCGATCCGCTCGGCCATGCCGTCCGCCGCCGCCACCCGCCGCGCGACGCTGCGCGCGTGCGCCGCCTCGGCGTCGGTCGCGTGGCCGTCGTCGCTCGGTTCCTCCGCGAGCGAAGCGCGGACCTCCTTGGCGAGCCACTCGGCGGCGTGCTCGCCACCGGTTCCCTCGACGCCCGCCTTCACGGCAGCACAGTGGCTGTGGCCCAGAACGATGACCACGCAGACCCCGAGCTCCTCGACCGCGAACTCGATGGAGTGCATGGAGGCCTCGGCCGGGATGTGACCGGCGGTGCGCACCACGAACAGGTCGCCGATGCCCTGATCGAAGAGCAGCTCAGCGGGGACACGGGAGTCCGAGCAGCCAAAGACGACGGCCTTGGGGGTCTGGCCCGCGCGCGTGGCGCTGCGTTCGGCGGCCATGTCGCGCTGCTGGGTGTCGCCGTCCAGGAAGCGTCGATTGCCCTCGAGAAGCTCAGCGACGATGTCATCGGGTCGACCCACGGCGTCTCCTCTCGCTGTCAGTCACGGCCCGCTCGTGCGGTGGCCCTATGGTAGCGCAGCGACCGGCCCCGCCGAGGTGGCGAGACCGGTCGCGAGTTCGTGCACCGCTGCTGCTACGCCGCGGTGGGCGCCGGCGGCACCGGCTGAGCGTGCGCCGCGGACGCCCGGTACACGAGGAAGAAGTACGGGATCGCGGCGATCTGGAAGAGCACGAGCATCACGATCCAGATGATCTTGGCGTTGCTCCCGCCGGCAGAGTAGCCCGCCTCGGGGCGCAGCGCCGCATCCACGAGCATCCAGATCCAGAACAGCGGAAACAGCACGAACGCGGCCACCCAGAACAGCACCTTGGCCACGATCCCAAGGGCAAAGATCCCTCCTACCAACTCGAACATCGAACCCACTCCCTTCAGGCGGCCCGACGGCCGCGCCTCACGTGCGGATCGCGGCGGCTAGGGCACCAGCTCAAGCGTCACGTCGCCCACCCCGCGCTGCAACTCGATATCGATCTTGGGGCCGGGCTGGCTCCACGCGGCGTTGACCCAGTCCTCCCCGTCGGCGATGAACCCGTCGGCGGTGAAGTCGCCCACGCCCTCGTTGCGCCCGCTCACGCGAACGCCCACGTCGGACGGGAGCCTGAGCAGCAGCGTTCCCACGCCCGCCTGGACCGACACCGGCAGGTCGCGCGTACGCGGACCGGTCAGGTCGACGGTCGTGTCGCCGGCCCCCGTGACCACCTCGAGGTCATCGAGGTCCAGCGCACCGACCCGCAGGTCGCTCTCGCCCGCTCCAAGTGCGACGTTGAGCTCCATCGGCATCCCCGTGGCCAGGGCGATGTCCCACCAGTTCCTCTCGTTGCCCGCGAAGTCGGAGAGGGTGAACTCCTCGCGGTCCTGCGTGATCTCCAGCGCGCCCTCGCCGTCGGCCACCGAGTAGTTGACGCCGGCTGGCCACGCCTTGGGGTACAGCAGGGTCCCGCTTGCGATCGTCTCCGAGGAATCGTCGGAGACGAGCTTGAGCTTTCCGGCGCCCATCTCGATGTCGACGGTCGCCCGCACCGCGCCCTCTCTCGCCACGCTCAGGGGCATGGTCGTGGTGCCGGAAGTCCGTGAGTCGCGCTCGATCGGCACGGCATAGCAGCCGGTCAGTACCGCTGCGGCCGCGGCGGCAACGACGGCCGCGGTCGCGATCTTGTGAAACCTCATGACGCATCTCCTCCCTGGGCCGGTCCGGCGACCGGCGCGGCATCGGCGGCCGGCGCTCCGGGCACAACCGGGGCGGCCGCGGTGCCGGCGACGTCGCCCTCGACGCGGCCGACGAGCATGAACTTGGCGTAGGCACCCTGCAGGTAGCCCAGGCCCTTGGCGAGCCACAGCGTCAGCACGAAGCCGAGGACGCCGAGCGCCATCAGCAGCGGGACGGCCCAGCCGTACAGGTAGTAGTGCTGGGTGAACGTCTGAGCGAACGGCAGGTGCCACGCGAACGAGACCAGCGGCCACACGAGCATCGCGAACGACAACGCCAGCGAGGTGACGACGACCGTGAAGTACGTCACGCCCAGCGGCAGCTGCAGCAGCATGTACAGCATCGTGGTCCACGTGCGGTAGTCGGTCAGCCAGCCCTTGATGCGCACGAGCAGGTTGCCCTGCACGCCGCTGACGCGCGGCCTTCTCGGCATACGCACGCCGAGCAGGCCCTCGACGATCCGGCCCTCCGCGAACGACACGGCGCGCACGACCGCCAGGAACAGCAGCGCGAGCGGGATGCCCACGATCAGCACGAGCGTGCCGAGCGTCAGCGACACACCGGTCACCACGATGGTGAAGTAGATCGTTCCGGTGACGAGTGCGAGCAGCAGGTAGAACAGCGCGCCCCACGCGGCCGGGTCGGCCACGACCCCAAAGAAGCGGGCGAACGGGTTGGTGCCCCAGCGCTCGCGGCGCATCGCCGGTGCCGGGCCCCGCAGCGCGGCGGCAACGGTGATCTCGGCGTCGCGGTAGGCCTGCGCGACCTCCTCCGGCGTGCCGTACGCGTCGATCGCGGCGGCGATGGCCTCCGGCGTAGAGCCGCCCTCGGCGGCGGCCGAACGCAAGTAGTCCTCGGCGTCGTAGACCGCGTCCTGAACCAGGGCGGGGTCCTGTCCGGCGAGGGCCTGCCTGAGCTCGGCGAGATACCCCTCGATGGTGCTAGCCAACGTGTCCCTCCAAAGTCGCATCGACGAAGTCGCGCGTTCGCGACCACGCCGCCCTCCAGTCCTCGAGCACGGCCCGTCCCCTGTCGGTGATGGAGTAGTACTTGCGCGGCGGGCCCGAGACACTCGGTTCGACCCGGCTGGCAAGCAGTCCGTTCTCCTCCATCGACCTCAGGACGGGGTACAACGTGCCCTGCTTCACCGGCACGCCCTCCTGCCATGCGCCCTCGATGCTCTTGGCGATCTGATAGCCGTAGAGCGGCTCGCCCGAGCGGTCGAGGATCGCGAGCAAGACGAGCGAAACCGTGCCCGCGTTGAGCTCCTTGCGGAACTTGCGAAGCATCGCCTCGTCTGCGGTCACGGCACCTCCCCTCCTCGTCGGTCATCGGTACTTGTTGTTAGTGTTAAGTTCACACTAGTTGTTCCACAGACTACTCGGAAGTTCACACTAGTCAAGAGATTTCTTCAAAGATCCCGACGAAGCGGGCGGCGCCCGACGCGTGCCGGGCCGCCGAGACGCCCTCCTGTCGCGACCTGGCACCGCCCGCCGGACCCGCGCTGTCATAGTTGTTACATTCGGTTACATCGGCACCGTTTGTGCGTACACTCGTGCGTATCACCCGCACATCGCACACTCGCCGAACCTGCTCAGGCGCACGCTCAGGAGGCATCACCCATGGCACACGTCCGCTCGCTCTTCTTCGACGGCCCGCTCGCCGAGGTCGAGGACAAGGCCCTCAAGGCCGTCAAGCTCGGTCGGCCGAGCGAGGTCATCTGGAACATCACCAACCGGTGCAACCTGCTGTGCGACCACTGCTACATGGCCGCGGACGGCCACATGAAGCCCGAGCAGCTTTCCGACGAGGAGGCCATCGCGCTGGTCGACCAGATGGTCGAGGTGGGCGTGCCGGTGCTGTTCATGAGCGGCGGCGAGCCGATGATGCGCAAGAACTTCTGGGAGATCCTCGAGCACGCCCGCACCGGCGGCATGCACGTGACGATCTCGACCAACGCCACGCTGATCGACCGTGAGGCCGCCAAGCGCCTCAAGACGCTCGGCGTCGACTGGATCGCCACCTCGCTGTACGGCCCGCCGCACTTCCACGACGCGATGGTCGGCGTCCCCGGGACCCACGCCAAGGTCATCGAAGCGATCAAGATTCTGCGCGAGGAGGGCGTCGGCGTCGCGCTCAAGTCCGCCGTCAGCCGCGAGACGCTCCCCTTCATCCCGCACATCATCGCCAAGGCCAAGGAGCTCGACTGCGGCCTCATCTACCTGTGCGACCTCATCACGAGCGGCCGCAGTGAGGGCGAGGACGACGCACGCATCACCTCCGCGCAGTGGAAAGAGCTCGCCGAGCAGATCGTCGAGGACATGCTCGACCCCACGGTGAAGCTCGAGTACGACATCGGCGCGCTGCCCAGCATGATCCCGTACCTCGCCCAGCGCTTCGCCGAGCGCGGCGTAGACGTGAGCAAGGGCCTCGAGCGCCTCAAGGTCGTCTCGGCGTGCCCGGTGGGCAAGGGCCACATGAACATCAACTCCGAGGGCGGCATCATGCCCTGCCAGTTCGCCCAGGACTGGACGATCGGCAACATCCGCGACATGACGCTTCCCGAGGCGGTCGCCGAGCTCTACCAGTTCGACCAGTCCGACGCGAAGGGCTGGTGCTCCGACGAGGAGTGCGAGTACTCGCGCATCTGCCGCGGCTGCCGCACCAAGGCGTTCCACGAGTTCGGCGACCCGCTGGGCGTGGACACGACCTGCATCCTCAAGAACCGGGACGGCGAGCCCGTCGCGGCGCACGCCGAGTTCGACCCGAGCGCCTCGCCGGCTTCGCCGTGCTGCGCTCCGGGCGGCTGCGGCTAGCCGGCGGTCGCGCACCACTCGTCAGAACGGGGCACTCGTGAGCGGACCGCGTGACGCGACGTTGCGCGACCGGCTCCGGTCGTGGGCCGGCGCTCTCAAGCGCGAGACGTACGCGCTGTACCTGTCGTATCGCGATCCGCGCACACCCTGGTATGCGCGGATCGCCGCCTTCGCGGTCGTCGCCTACGCGCTGTCGCCGATCGACCTCATCCCCGACCCGATCCCGGTGCTCGGCTACCTCGACGACCTGCTGCTCGTGCCGCTCGGCATCTGGATCGCGGTACGGCTCGTACCCGCCGAGGTGCTCGCCGAGGCCCGCGAGCGTGCCCGCACAGAACACGCGAAGCTGCCCGCGAGCAAAGGGGCGGCCCTTGCCGTGATCGCGATCTGGGTCGCCTGCGCGGCGTTGCTCGCGGCGTGGGTGTGGCGGCTGGCACGCTGACGGCCGCGCGCATGCCCATGGGAAGCGTTTCCATCTTTGGGCACAATCCCTCCATGGGGGAGATACCGACATCGCGCACGCTGCGCGTCTGCGTCACCGGGAGCGAGTGCACCGGGAAGACGACGGTCGCCAGCGCGCTGGGAAGACACTTCCACGCCCCCATCGTCCCGGAGGCGGGCCGCGCCTACTTCGAGGCGAAGCTCGCGCAGGGCGATCCCTCGGTGACCGCCGCCGACATCATGCGGGTCGTCGAGCTCCAGTCCCGCCTCGAGGCCGAGATGGCCGCGGGCGCCGGGCGCCTGCTCATCTGCGACACCGACATCTTCACGGTATCCGTGTGGCACGAGCGCTACGTGACGCGGCCCTGGGAGGACCTGCGTGCAGAAGCCGCGCGCAAGCAGACGGGTCCCGAGCGTATCGACCTGTACCTGCTAGCGGATCCTGACTTCGCGTTCATCCACGACGGAGTCAGGGCCTCGGCCGGCGAACGCGCCGACATGCACCTGAGATTCCGGGAGCGACTCATCCAAGACCGGCTCCCCTTCTTGGAACTCAGCGGCGCACCCGAGGTGCGCGAGGCCGCTGCCATCGCCGCCGTCGAGGCGCTGCTGGCTGACAGCGTCTGACAGCGACGTCAGGCCGGTGGGCTACACTTCTCACGTCCGCACTCAACTGGACGAGAGGTTCTCGTGAGCCGCACCGTCGTCGTTTCCGATCTGCATGGCGAGGCCCGACTGCTCGAGCGCGCGCTCGAGGCCGTCGGCTTTGGCGCGGGTGACCGGCTCGTGATCGCGGGCGACCTCATCGACGTGGGCCGCGACGACACCGTCGGGCTGGCGACGGAGCTCGAAGCCACGATCCTGGCCGGCAACCACGAGGTGTGTGCGGCGCTCGGCATCCTGATCCAACCGCAGAACCCGGAGAGCCTTGAGCGCGGGCCGGAGTTCGCGCAGCGGTTCGTCGGCGGCAAGTGGGCGCTCGCGACAGCGGCGGACGGCTGGCTCATCACCCACGCCGGCGTCTCCACCAGCCTCAACGACGTTATCGAGGAGTGCGACCGCGAGCCCGATCGCATCGCCGCGGAGCTCAACGGCCGGTTCAGGACCGAGATGGCGGCGGCGGTCCCGCTGGCTCCGCTGGACTGGGAGGACATCGAGCGGTTCCGGCTCATCGGCAGCGAGGCCGGTCCGCTGTGGTTTCGGCCGCGCTCCCTGCCCCGACTGCCCGGCGGTCTGCCGCAGGTCGTGGGCCACACGCCGCCGGAGACCTACACCCCCGCGCACCTCGCCGCGCTCCATGCGGCCGGCTGGCGCCTCATCGAACCCGGAGGCCGCGGCGGCGTCGCCTACCGCTGCTGCGTCATCGAGGACGGCCACGCGAGCGTGATCTCGAGCGCGTGAGCCCGCCCGGCACCGTGGCCCACGGCACGCTCAGCGCGTCGGCAGGGCCACCGCCGTCCGAGCGGCATGAGTGTCGTCCGCTTCGGGTATCTTCGGGAAGTACTCACTGACCCCGACACCAAAGGAGGCGCCGATGCCGAGCATCAAGGGCACCCGGACCGAGCAGAATCTCCTCAAGGCGTTCGCCGGCGAGAGCCAGGCGCGCAACCGCTACACGTTCTTCGCCAGCGCCGCCAAGAAGGAGGGCTTCGAGCAGATCTCCGCGATCTTCGAGGAGACCGCGCTGAACGAGAAGGAGCACGCCAAGGTCTTCTTCAAGCACCTCGAGGGCGGAGAGGTCGAGATCACCGCGAGCTTCCCCGCCGGCAAGATCGGCACCACGGCGGAGAACCTTCTCGCCGCCGCCGAGGGCGAGCTCATGGAATGGGGCACCCTGTACCCCGAGTTCGCCCGCATCGCCGAGGAGGAGGGCTTCGCCGACGTCGCCGAGTCGTTCCGCGAGATCGGCCAGGTCGAGTCGTTCCACGAGAAGCGCTACCGCAAGCTGCTCGAGAACGTGAACGGCTACAAGGTCTTCCAGAAGGACGGCGTCGTCTACTGGCACTGCCGCAACTGCGGCTACGTGCACGAGGGCCCCGAGGC
>CAZCRB010000051.1:0-10520 GCA_964500985.1 uncultured Eubacteriales bacterium | reverse complement strand
AGTACGCGCTGGCCGCCGGCGTCAACGACACCGACGACGAGCTCGCCGCCCTGACGCGGTTCTGCGCCGGCATGCTCGTACACGTGAACCTCATCCCGATCAACCCGGTCGAGGGCACCGGCACGCAGCGCGCGTCAGTTGCACGGATCGCGGTCTTCGAGCGCGGCCTCGCGGCGGCGGGCATCGAGTGCTCGGTCCGGGCCGAGCGCGGCGGAGACATCGATGCGGCTTGCGGGCAGTTGCGCCAGCGAACCATCGGCTGACGTCTACCCCGCCCCAGGCCGCCCCGGTGGCCTGATCGGGCAGAGGCTTCCAAGCGCGGGACAGCCCCCGCATATCTCGCGGTCGTATGCGTCGAGGTGCTGAGTACCGCCTTTCGAGATCTCCTGCACCCGAGCCACGAGCGCCTCTCTGAGACGCTGCGTCTCGGTACGATCGAAACGGAACTCCACGGTACTGCCGGCCGACTCGACAAAGGCGAAGACCACCTCCACGCGGCTAGCCCCGGCCTCCAGCACGGCCAATGCGTAGCACTGCGCCTGCAGCAGGTATCCCGACATGCGCGGTGAGTCACTGTCAGGCGCATTGCCGGTCTTGTAGTCGACCACGACGGCCTCGTCCTCGAACCAGGCAACGAGATCGATGCTGCCGACAAGCGAGGTCCCCTCGACGAGCGCCACCCTCAGCGGCGCCTCTCTCAGGCACCGCGCGGCGGTCGCCACCCGCCGGGCAAGCGGCGAGTCCAGGAAGTCGCGCGCGGTATCTCTCAGCCGCGCCTCATCGCCGCCACTCAGCCCGTTGCGCCGTACGGCGGCAGACACCGCCGCCTCGTCGACGAATCCCTCACTCGAGCGCTCGAGCACCTCGTGGAAGGCGGAGCCGAAGTCTGTGGTGGCCAACTCGTCCGGGCCACGGAACGAGACCATCCCATAGCGCGCACTCGCGGCATACGACAACGGGCACTGTTCGAACCGATGAAGTCCGGAGTAAGACACCGTGCGGGGAGCGCCTGCCTCCCTCTCCGCCGTCAGCTGCGAGGACGACCAGACCGACTCGCACCACTCCTCGGCCGCAGGTTCCGTCGGGTCCTCATCCGGCTCCTCGACCTGCGGCTCGACGACCGTCACCGACACGGTGGCAGATCCCACCGCGACTGCGCCCGGCCCCGTGGGGTCGCCGAGAGACTCGCGCACCCAGTCGATCAGCCGGGAGCCGGACGCCGCCGGCTTGGACAGGGCGGTGACCCCCGACATCACGAGGAGATCTCTTGCGCGCGTCACCTGCACGTAGAGGCACCGCTTCTGCTCTTCGAGCTCACGCGCGCGCTTTTGCCGGGCGAGCTCCTGATAGAGCGGCGTGGCGGCGCTACCGAACGGCTCCGAGGGAAGCCGGATTCCGACGACCGCAGCAACGCCAGCGGCGTCCTCGCGTCGGCCCACGAGCACTTGGTCCACCGCGTGCCCCTTGGAGCCACCAAGGCCCGCCGCGAACACGACGGGGAACTCCAGGCCCTTTGCGGAATGGACGGTCATGATGCGCACGGTGTTCTCGCCCACCTCACCGGGAGCAGCGCTCTCAGCCTCGTCTTCTGCGCGCCGGTCGAGATGATCGACAAAGCCGGCGAGATCCGCGCCGCGGGCCTCCTCAAACCCTCGGGCGAGCCTCGCGAGCTTGACCACGTTGCGCCATGCTCCCACACCGGAATCCCCGCAGCTGTGCAGCACCAGGTCATAGTCGAACGCCTCGCACGCGTCGATCACGAGGTCGCCGAGGCTGACCGGCCCCTGCGCGCAGCCGAGTCGGTCGATCTGGTCGCGAGCGAACACCGCGGATGCCACGTCGCCGTGCGGGAGCTCGGGACCGTCTTGCGTGCCCACGGCGCCCAAAGCGTCCCAGAGGCTCGAGCGACGCCCCGCCCATGCGCGCAGACCCATCAAGGCGTCCGGCGAGAGCGACACGATGCGGCTCGCGAGCACGGTCGCGAGCGCCTCATCGTCATGTGGAACCGCGACGCAGCGCAGCAGCGCCCTGACCTCGGCGAACTCACGGCCCTCGAACAGGCTCGATCCCGCCGTGACGAGAGTGGCCACCCCTTCACGCGCGAGGGCGCGCGCGAACTTGTTCGCGTGCGTGGACGCGCGGAGCAGGATCGCGATGTCGCAACCCTTCACTCCCCCGTCCACGAGCCCCCGGATCCTCGCGGCGACCTCGCACGCCTCGGCATTCACGGCCCCCTCGACCGAGACCCCGCTGTCCAGGTCGACGAGCATGCACTCGACCCGCGGTCCTTCGAGCTCGATGCCGCCCCCCTGCCGACCCGCCGCGAGCTGCATGAACTCGGCTCCGAACAGGTGCGCTTGGGAGAAGGCGCCGTTCACGAATCCCAGTATTTGCTCATGCGACCGGAAGTTCGCGTTCAGCTCGATCTTCGTGTCCATGCCCTGTCGCAGACGCTCGAAGATCTCGACATCGGCGTAGCGGAACCCATAGATCGACTGCCGCTCGTCGCCGACGATGCAGAGGTTGTCGTTGCGCAGGTGTGAGAGCACCCGCATCTGCAGCTCGTTGGTGTCCTGGAACTCGTCCACCATGAGCAGCTTGAAGCGGTTCCGATACAGGGCGGTGATGTCCGGGTGGCTCTCCAGCATGTGGACGGCCAGTTCCTGGAGATCATCGAAGTCCAGCACGTTCCTATCGCGCTTCAGCTCCGCGTACGTCTCCGCGTAGGCGCGAAGCAGCCGCTCGAACGCCTGGACCGCGTCGGTGGCCGACACGGCGCCGGCGGCCTCCAGCAGGCGGTTGAGCGTCTCATCGAACTCCGCGCGCACTGATCGGTCGAAGCCGTTCAGCGGGTTGTTACTGGCCAGCTCAACGACCTTGGCGCAGTCACCAGGGGACCCGATGTCGCATCGCTCGAGATCCAGCGTCCACGCGCAGAGCGCCTCGCTGCGCCGAATCACTGCCGGCGTTTGCTTGCGCGCTGCGATCTCGTCCGCGAGGAGTCTTGCGGTGCGGAGTGCCTGCCAACGCAACCGTTCGACGTCATCGCACCCGCAGGGCACGAGCGCCTCCGCCGGATCGAGCCCGAGTGCCCGTATGTTGTCGCAGGCGGCGATCGTTCTGGTCCGCAGAGGCAGGTAGTCCCAGGTTTCCACCAGCGAGAGAACCGCCGGGTCGGCCTCACAAAGACCGGCACAAGCCTTCTCGAAGGCCGCCTCTTTGAGCAACGCCGCGAGCGTCTCGTCGGCCTGCGAGTAGCCCGGCTCCACGCCCGCCTCAAGGATGTGACGCCTGAGAAGCCGCCCGCACAGTGTATGGATCGTCGAGATCCATGCCTCGTCTACCTTGCGAGACTGCTCGCGCGACACGGTCTCCCCTACCACCCGCCTCACGCGCTCCGCGATCTCACCCGCTGCCTTCCGGGTGAAGGTGATCGTGAGCATCTCTCCGATCGTAGCCGGAGCCCACGGCGCGTCAGCGGCCGGCGACAGCGCGTGGGCGAACCGGGCCGCGAGCACCGTCGTCTTGCCCGACCCAGCCCCGGCGCTGATCGCGACATCACCCGTGACGGTCTCGACCGCCCTGGCTTGATCGGGAGTCATTCTCCTCTCGCTCACGGGCG
The DNA here is from genome assembly GCA_964500985.1 of uncultured Eubacteriales bacterium. Lineage (GTDB taxonomy): Bacteria > Actinomycetota > Coriobacteriia > Anaerosomatales > PHET01 > CAZCRB01. The sequence goes on along the minus strand of CAZCRB010000051.1, from coordinate 6,898 downwards.
CGCCCCCCCACACAGGGCGGCGGCCGAGCAGGTCAGGCACCGTTGCTCCGTGCGCGGCGCACGAGGTATCTCCGCGGCCCGGATGCCCGCGACCGCGTCCTTCGCCATGCTCAGGCAGGCGTCAAGCGCGTCCTCAAAGGCGCCCGACTCCAGCGCATCCGTACCGGTGAAAGGCCACTCGACCGCCCCTTTGAGCGCGATTCCCCGATGTCCGTCGCCCTTCAGGATGCGGTACACACCGGCCACCGGCTTCAACCCGAGTCGAGCACTCACCGCAGCCATGTACAGGGGCAGCTGGACCTTTCCGTCGCCGATCATCTTGGCCGCCGGCGTGGCCGATGAGCGCTTGTAGTCGGTGACGATGGCCCGACCGCGTTCGTCGACATCGATCCGGTCCACCGCTCCGCGCAACTTGAAGTCCCCGAGGTCGACGGGTTCGGTATCGCCAAGCCCGAAACGCCACTCGCGATACTCGGGACGAAACGCTGGAAACAGCATTGCATCGGTGCGAATCGTGCGTTTAGCCCACTGGACGGTCCGCAGTCGATCGGCTCGACCAACAAAGCTCGTGCTATCACCAAAGCCCGCCTCAACCTGCGCAAACACCAGATCGACGATGGCGGCGCACCTATCGACATTCTGTGGCTCGACTCGAACGATCCCCTCCTCAGCGAATCGTGAGTAGGCAGCGCTGAGGAGCTGGTGTGCGAAATCGCCTTGCGTGCGCGCGTCTTCCGTGGCGTCGAGCGACTCCGGTCGCAGTTGTCTGCCGATGAACCACGCGTACGGGCAGCCAAGGTAGGACTCGATCTCGGTCGCGGAGAAGACATCGCTCGCCGCCAGCTCGGAGAGCAGCAGCGGGCTGCGCAGTTCCGGCTTCAGGCCCCGCGCCCGTGCCCGCGCCCACTCCGTGCGAGCCGTTCGCCCAGGCTGCAAGACGTCCTTGCGCAGCGCCTCACGCTCGCCTATGCCCTGCTCGACGGCCGATTGGCCCGCCGCCACGTAGACGTGCTCGGGAAACGACCCGCTTCCGTCCCGATAGGCGTCCGCGACTTCTTCGAGATACGGCGAGAGCCGCTCGCCCTCGCCGTCTTCATCCGTCGCGCAACCGAGCAGGACCAGCTTGCGCCGCGCGCGGGTGACCGCGTGGTAGAACAGGGCGCGCTCGAGGTCGGCTCCCCCCTCATCATCGCCCTCCCCCCCGAAGGCCGCGAGCGCACGACCGACAGCCGTTCCGGGCAGCAGGGTCTCCGCTGGAGCGACCGGGAATTCGCCGGCGTTCAAACCTGCCAGCACGACCACGTCGAACCTTCGCGACCTGAGGCGGCCGACGGTGCCGACCTGCACGCGCCCGGGCCTCTCGGTCTCCCCCGGTGGGACTTCCACCTCGGCCAGCGCGGCCGCGACATCGGCCAGCACGATACCGGCAGGGCCGGCCAGGGCCGCGGCCTGAAGCGTGCGCACCGTCTGACCGTACGCGCGACCCTCTCGCTCGTCGTGGGTGTCGCCGGCTTGGGCCAGCGCGTAGATGTCGGCCGCCGCGCGTGCGATCGCCGACAGATCGTCGGGAGTCAGCTCCCTGTCTGCCACGGCCTGAAGATCGACCAGAATCCGCCCCATCGTGGGCGACACAGCGGCCACGTCGCGCACGAGCGCATGGGGTGAGGTGATCCCCCGCTGCCTCCAGCGCGCTTCCGTTGCCCGCATGGCGTCCCTCGACGAACCGGAGAAGGGCGAGTTCATCAGCGTCAGAAGCGCGGCCCTTTCGCCGCAGATGGCAAAGTCGAGCGCAGCACCGAGCGCACGACCGAAGGCGGTCCCCCCAAGGCTGATCGGTGCATCGAAATCCGCCTTGAGCCCCGCTCGGCGAAACTCCGAGATGAGATGCGGAAGATGCGGGGCCAAGGAACGGTACGCCACCGCAATGGCGCCGGGGCTGACGCCGCGCTCGATCTCGCCGCGAACGATCGCTGCGACGAGCCGCGCCTGCGTGTCGCGTCCCTCGGCCAGGCCGAACGTGATAGCGGGCGACAACGGAAGCGCTGATTGGCCAGATTCCCAGATTCTGCCAGCCAGGGCCACCAAGGCAGGGTCCGTACCGCCCTTCTCCCCGCGAATCTCGACGATCTGAGCCCCCGGCCAGTTTGCGACGAACGAGTCGAGGGAGGCAGAGGGCGCACGCCCTGGCGCCCACGTGAGCGAGATCAGCACCTCCCTCGTGGGTGCCGCAGCCTCGACCAAACGGGTCTGCGTGTGCGTGAAGTCCGTGAAGCGATGGAACAAGAGAGGACCGGCGTCGTCCCAGCCGGTTGCGGTGAGGTGCCGTAGCGCTTCTGCAGGATAGAGCAGGTCACGGGCCGTGAGTTCACGCGCGTAGGCGACCAACAGGTCGATCAGGGCCTCCGCGGGGCCTGGGGCAGCCGGAACCGCGTCTCGCCAGTCCGCACCGGTCTGATCCGCAAGGCGGTCCGCGCAACGGGTAGCGAGCCTCGCGATCCCCCGGCTGACCCCACGCTGACGCGCGAGCCCAGCCATAAGCAGGTCTGCGAGCTGCCCGTCCAGCAGTCTCCGGCCATCTCCCCTGCTCGCCCACTGGTCGCTGATGTACTCGTCAAAGGTGTGGACGCGCAGCCCCACAGGGAACTCGACGCTGAGCTCATCGGCCGCACGCATCACATCGGGGCGGCTCGGCAGCAGAAGGACGGGAGAGCCGCCACGCCTGAGGCTGCCCCGGAAGATGTCGTAGACCACACCGGTCTTGCCGGCGTTGGCCACCCCAGTGATGAATGTCAGTCCCATGCCCCTCCCTTCACCCGAAGAGGATAGCGACAGGGTCTGACACTACGGCTGGGAGGTCTGAGTGTAGCCTTCTATGCCTTGCCGGATCTCGCGAACCTTGCGCCAGGCGACCTCTTCATCCCGACCGAGGTAGTGCTCCACGCGTCCACCGAGTACCTCGGCGGCGTGTTCGGCCTTGTCAGCGATCTCCCGAGCGGCCTCGGCGGCCCTTCTTGCCTCATCAGCAAGCCTCTGTCGGGTGCGCGTACCGCTTGCGGGCGCGAACAAGACCCCGAGCACGAAGCCCAGAGCGAGTCCGACGATGGTGCCTATGGCAAGATATTCCATGTTGCGCTTCATTCAGTGCCCGCCTCCCCGGCGCTCCGAGCTTCGGTGAGGGCGCGGAAGATGCGCTCAAGGTCTTCCTCGCCCTGGAAGTCGATCTCGATCTTGCCCTTGTCCTTGGTCTGCCTGACCCGAACGTTTGTTCCCAAGTAACGCCTGAGCTTGCGTGCAACGGCCTTGAACGACTTGGGGGTCGCCGGTCGGGGCGTCCGCTCGCCCTGCCCTGCGGCGAACAGGCGTGCAAGGTTCTCGGACTCGCGAACCGAGAGACCCTCCGCAACGATCTTCTCTGCGAGCTTGATGCGCGTGGGCTCATCAGGAACCGAGAGAACGGCGCGTGCATGGCCCGCCGTGAGACGACCAGCGTACAGCAACTCCTGGACCTCTTCCGGCAGGTCGAGAAGTCGAAGTGCGTTCGTGATCGTCGACCGGGACTTGGAGACCTTGTCCGCGAGCTCCGCTTGGGTCATCTGATGACTCGACAGCAACCGCTGGTAGCCGCGGGCCTCTTCAATCGGGTTGAGGTCCTCGCGCTGCAGGTTCTCGATCAGCGCCAGCTCAAGTGACTCCGACTCAGTGATGCTCATGATTCGGACGGGGACCCGCTCAAGACCCGCGAGCCGCGAAGCACGCCAACGGCGCTCACCGGCGATGATCTGATAGCCCTCGCCAAGCGGCCGAACGATGATCGGCTGAAGCAAGCCGACCTTGGCGATCGAGTCCGAGAGCTCACGCACAGCATCTTCGTCGATGTCCGTGCGCGGCTGATTGGGGTTCGGCGTGATCAGGTCCGTTGCAAGTTCCGCAACGTCCTCGCCGGCATGAGACTCCTGAGAAGCGCTCGGGATCAAAGCCGAAAGACCTCTGCCAAGTCCGCGCTTAGACACGGTCCATCACTTCCTTTGCGAGGCCGCGGTACGCTTCTGCGCCCTTACCGGTGGGATCGTACATCGTGACGGGCTGACCGAAGCTCGGCGCCTCGGACAGTCGCACCGTTCGAGGGATCAGGGTCGTGAACACCTTGTCGCCGAAGAAGTCCCGCACCTCGTCGACAACCTGGTGGGCGAGTCGGGTGCGCGAGTCATACATGGTCATGACGACTCCGAACACCTCGAGCGCAGGGTTCAGATGGGTCTTCACAAGCCGGACGCTGTCCAGAAGCTTGGAAAGGCCCTCAAGCGCGTAGTACTCGCACTGGATCGGTATTACGAGTCCCTGCGCTGCGGTGAGCGCATTGATCGTAAGGAGGCCCAGAGAGGGGGGACAGTCGACGACGATGAAGTCGAAGTCTGCCTCGACTTCTTGAACAATGGACTTCAGGCGAGTTTCCCGGCTCAGTGCGGAGACGAGTTCGATTTCGGCTCCAGCCAACTGAATGGTCGCCGGTACCACGAAGACGCCTTCGATCTCCACCGGCTCGATGATCTCCGTGACGGAGGTGTCTCCAAGAAGGGCATCGTAGATGCACCGCTCGCGCTGGTTCTTGTTAAGCCCGAAGCCCGAAGTAGCGTTCCCCTGAGGGTCCAGGTCTATCAGCAGAACCTTCGCGCCGGCTTCCCCCAAAGCGGCAGACAAATTGACGGCGGTGGTGCTCTTGCCGACGCCGCCCTTCTGGTTCACTACCGCGAGGACCTTGGCGTGTCTTGTGCGCAGCCCGCCAGCTTCTTCGCCCACGCATTCTCCTCCCATAGATTCCGACCTGCGTGATTATAGAGTATGCGCCGCCCGGCGAGTAGGCTCAGCCGAGCGGATGCTTCTGCGCCATTCCGTTTCGCCGTGGCAGTCGAACCTTCGCCGCGCCGCTTCTCTCGAACACCAGGATCGTCCGAGCCTCACCTGACTGAGGGACTGAAACGGATCTCGTGCCCCTGTGAACCATCCCGCAACGCTCGGCCGCGCGCAGCCCCGAACGCAGCTCATCCGGACTGATTGCGGCCTTCAAGGCGACCAGTCGACCGCCAGAAGTCAGCAGGGGAGAGGCGAGCTCGACAAGCGTAGGGAGGGGAGCTACCGCCCGAGCGACCACCACCGTCGCTAGCGAGCCTCGTTGCTTGGCCAGATCCTCTGAACGCATCGCGACAACCTCAACGAAATCGCCCAACGAGCTATCTGAGACCCATTCCTGGACCGCGGCCGCCTTCTTGGCCACCGAGTCCACTAGGACACCGGTTCGCCCAGAGGCAAGAACCAGCGGGACTCCGGGAAAGCCGCCCCCGGTGCCGATGTCGACCAGCGTACCCTCAGGCGCGCCAATCACCTCCGGCAGGGCGAGAAGCGAGTCCAGCACATGCAGCCGGAAAGCGGGCTCCCTTTCACGAAGCGCCGTCAGATTCAGAACCTTGTTCTTCTCAAGCAGCCAATCGAGGTGTGAGAGCATCAACTCGACAGCGGAGTCCGAGACCTTGTCGCTCAGTGAGCCCAGAGTGTCCCTGATTGCCATGCATTCCGACTGAACATGTTTCACGTGAAACCTCCTCGACCTCAAATGTACCATCAACGAGATGTTTCACGTGAAACATCACAGGGGCGTGTCGCCGATTCTGGTCGGGTCGCCGAGCGGCACATGGGCCCACCCTCGCTCAAGCCGCGCGGGATTGTGGAAGCTGCAGGGATTCGCACGCATCGCCGGCGGTTCAGCCCTGGCCAGCCGAAAGCACGCGAGACGCGTGGCCGCCGAAGCACTGCGAGCCGCCCTTCTCGCAGTCACTGACATCAGCGGCTGGGGGGCTGCAAACCTTGACGCCCATTCGTGGTTGATCGCTCTTCCGCTACGCGTTCCAGACCGCGCGCAGACTCGGCTGTCCTCAGCGGACCCCTGCGGCACTGCTGGGATTCAACCAGTTCTGACTGAAATCCACGTCCCGGGTATTCCTGGCGCGGCCCGGCAGGGGGTGGGCCAGGCTTCGACATGGACCGCGGCACGACGGATTTCCGTTCGCAACGCAAACGGGGTGCCCGCAGGCACCCCGTCGTGGCGCAAATCGTCTTGCCGAGGACTACTTCGGAGAGATCACGACCTGGCGGAAGGGATCGGCGCCCTCACTACCGGTGATGACCCGATTGTCATTACGCAGAGCCACGTGAACGACGCGTCGCTCGTAGGCGGTCATGGGGCGCAGACGAACGGCGCCCCTCTGGCGCACAGCACGATCGGCCGCCCGACGGGCGATCTCCTCGATCTTCTGACGACGCCGGTGGCGATAGCCCTCCACGTCGACGATGACCGGATACCGGAAGCCCATGCGGCGGGTCGTGATTGCCGCTACAGACGACTGCAGTGCGTCCAGGGTCTTTCCGTGCCGGCCGATGAGCAGTCCCAGGTCCCCACCGATGACGTCGAGAATGATCTCGCCCTCATCTCCCTCGTACTCCTCGACCGTGGGGTCGTCGATTCCGAAGTGGGAGAGAATGGTCTTAAGGGACTCGACGGCGACATCGGCCACCTGGTCGAGCTCCTCGTCCGTCAACTCGGGGGCCTCGCTGGCCTCTGCGAGCGGCTGCGGCTCCTCTACCTCAAGAACCTCAAGCGCGACGTCTTTGGCTGCAGCGATCTCGTCCAAGTACGACTGCTTGACCCAGACTCGCACGCGCGCGTCGCGCTCCTGTCCGATGCCAAAGACCTTTCGGCTGGGCTCTTCAAGCACCTCGTACTCGACGGCATCTTGCTGAACGCCGAGCTCCTCCAGAGCGGCGTCGACCGCCTCCTCAACCGAGGGACCTTCCATGATGCACTCGTTCTTCATTTTGCACGCTCCGATTCTTGAACCGGGGCCGT
>CAZCRB010000050.1:0-10571 GCA_964500985.1 uncultured Eubacteriales bacterium | reverse complement strand
TGTCGCTTCCGACCGTGGACAAGATCTGGATGGACGGCGAGCTCGTCGACTGGGACAAGGCCCAGGTCCACGTACTCACCCACGCGCTGCACTACGGCTCGGGCGTCTTCGAGGGCATCCGCTGCTACGAGACCGCCGACGGCCCCGCGGTGTTCCGCCTGCGCGAGCACATGGAGCGCTTCGAGCGCAGCGCCAAGATGCTCTTCATGGATCTCGGCTACACCGTCGACGAGATGGTCGACGCGGTCAAAGAGACCATCCGGGTCAACAACCTGCCCGCGTGCTACATCCGCCCCATCGCGTTTCGCGGCTACGGCGTGATGGGCCTCGATCCCATCCCGGCTCCCGTGAACGTCACCATCGCGTGCTGGCCTTGGGAGAGTTACATGGGCGAGGAGGCACTGCGCACCGGCGTCGACGTGGGCGTGAGCTCGTGGCGCCAGCGCGGCATCAACGCGATGCCGCCGGCGATCAAGGCGACCGGCAACTACCTGAACTCGAGCTTCGCGCGCATCGAGGCCAACCAGCACGGCTACAACGAGGCCATCATGCTCAACGAGTCGGGCAAGGTCACCGAGGGCACGGGCGAGAACCTGTTCATCGTGCGCGACGGCGTGATCTCGACCCCGCCGGTCTCCGACGGCCTCCTCGAGGGCATCACCCGCGACTCAATCATCCAGATCGCCGACGATCTCGGCTACCCGGTGCTCGAGGAGTCGCTCGTGCGCACCGACCTGTACACCTGTGACGAGATGTTCATGACCGGTTCGGCCGCCGAGCTCGTGCCGGTGCGCTCGGTCGACCATCGCGTCATCGGCCCGGCCGGCCCTATCACGCTCGACCTGCAGGCGACGTACTTCCGCGTCGTGCGCGGCGAGGAGTCGGACTACGAGGAATGGCTCGACCGCGTCTAGCGAAGGGGTCCTCGTGACCACGCTCTACGACACCACACTGCGAGACGGGACCCAGCGAGAGGGCCTGTCGCTCTCCGTCGAGGACAAGGTGCGCATCGCGCTGAAGCTCGACCAGCTCGGTGTGGACTACATCGAGGGCGGCTTCCCGGGCTCGAACCCCAAAGACATCGAGTTCTTCGAGCGGGCGCGTGACCTCAAGCTCGAGCACGCGGTCATCAGTGCCTTCGGCTCGACCAGGCGCAAGGACATCGCGCCCCAAGACGATCCGGGCCTGGCCGCGCTTCTCGAGACCGGGTGCTCGGCGCTGTGCATCTTTGGCAAAGCGTGGGACGTCCACGTCACCGAGACACTGCAGACCACGCTCGCCGAGAACGTGCGTATGGTCGAGGACTCGGTCGCCTACCTCAAGGCGGCGGGCCGCACGGTGTTCTTCGACGCCGAGCACTTCTTCGACGGCTTCAAGGCCAACGCCAGCTACGCGCTCGAGGTCTGCCAGGCCGCCGTGCGCGCGGGCGCCGACGCAGTCGTGCTGTGCGACACCAACGGCGGGACGCTGCCCCACGAGGTGCTGCGGATCACCGGCGAGCTCGCCCTGGCCCTCGACGTGCCGCTCGGGATCCACGCGCACAACGATGCGGCGTGCGCCGTGGCCAACTCGCTCGTGGCGGTGGAGGCGGGCGCCGTGCACGTGCAGGGCACCATGAACGGCTACGGCGAGCGAGCCGGCAACGCCGACCTGACCAGCATCATCCCCGCGCTCGTGCTCAAGATGGGCGACGAGTGCGTGACGCGCGACCAGCTCAAGCTCCTCACGGAGACGAGCCACTTCGTCGCCGAGATCGCCAACATCTCACCCAACCCGCACCAGCCGTACGTGGGCACGAGCGCCTTCGCCCACAAGGGCGGCGTTCACGCGAGCGCCGCCGCGCGCCTGCCCGACGCCTACGAGCACATCGACCCCGTGCGCGTGGGCAACCTCGCCCGCGTCGTCGTCAGCGAGCTCGCCGGCCGCGCGTCGCTGACGATGAAGGCCAAGGAGATGGGCATCGAGCTGACGGGGGAGCGGGCCGCCGAGACCCTCGACGCGATCAAGGAGCTCGAGTACTCCGGCTACTCCTTCGAGGCCGCCGACGCCAGTCTCGAGATGTTGCTCAAGAAGCGTCTGGGCTCCTACGAGTCGCTCTTCACCCTCGAGTCCTTCCGCGTCATCGCCGAGAAGCGCGAGGACGGCCGCGTGATGACCGAGGCCACGATCAAGGTCCACGTCGGTGGTCACCGCTACATCGCGACCGCGGAAGGCAACGGTCCGGTCAACGCGCTGGACAAGGCGCTGCGCATCGCGATCGGCCGCTTCTACCCGGCCCTTGCCGACATGAAGCTCGCCGACTTCAAGGTGCGCGTGCTCGACGAGAACAAGGGCACCGGCGCCGTCACGCGCGTGCTCATCGAGTCCGCGGACCACGAGAAGACCTGGGGCACCGTGGGTGTCTCGGAGAACATCATCGAGGCTTCGTGGGAGGCCCTCGTCGACTCCGTCGAGTACGGACTCTCGCACGCAAGTGGAGACGGGCCTCCGGACCGATGAGGCTGCGCCTGCCGGGACCGGCGACTCTGCAGGCGATCGCCATCACGATCACGGGGCTGTCCTCGATCGCGTGGCTGCCGGTCGTCGGCGCGCCCTACGCCCGCTTCGCCGTGACGCTGCTGGCGGGCTCGGCCTGGCTGGTGGTCTGGGCGCTCGGCGGGCTGCAGCGCCTCGATCGTGCGCGGCAGCCGTTCTTCCTCGGGCTCGCGATCGCGGTGGCGGCGGTGCTCATATCCGCGTCCGCATCGCGATTCCCGGCACTCGCCTACACCTACGGCGGCGCGACAGGGCTCTCGGCTCCCTACTGGATCGCGCTCATCGTCGTTCTCGGGGCGGGGACGCGCGTCGTGCTGGGACGCCACACGCTGGGCGCGATAACGTGGCAGTTCGCGTGGATCCTGCCGGTGGCCGTGATCGGTATCGCGCAGTCGTTCCTGATCGGGCGCATCCCGTTCGCCTACGACAACCGCGACCTGTTCGGCCCCATGATGCTGCTGTTCGCGCCCGTCGCGCTCGGGTTCGCGCAGGCCGCCCCCCGCGCGCGCGACCGCCGGCTGTGGTGGGCTGCTGCCGCCGTGCTGGCCGCCGCGGCCGCCTGCGCGCGCACGACCTCCTCGCTCGTCGGCCTCGTCGCCGAGCTGCTGTTCCTCGCGATCTTCGCGCCGGGCCTGCTGCACCTGGGTGTGTGGTGGCGCCGAGGAGTCATCGGCGTGTGCGCCCTGCTGGCGGCGGGGTTCATGTCGTTCGGGGTGATGTATGTCACCGACACGATGCCGGCGCCGGTCGAGCGCTTCGTGGGCACGACCGTGTTCGGCTCGAGCGCGCTGACCCGCGTCGAGATGTGGCAGGTCGGGCTCGAGGAGTGGCGCCGTCGCCTGTGGACCGGTGTGGGTCCCGACGAGTACGCGTTCGAGGGGCAGGGGCTGTTCTCCGAGCGGATGCACCTGCTGGAGCACTACCCCACGCCGGACAACGAGCTTCCGATGGACCCTCACTCGCTGGTCGTACTGTTGCCGGTGGACTTCGGGTTGCTCGGCGTGATCGCATTGGCGGTGATGGCCGGCTCCTGGGCGGCGGGTGTGCTGTGGAACCCGTTCGTCACCGATCGCGGGCGGCTGTTGCGCTGGTCGTTCGCTCTTGGCGCGCTCGGCTTTGGCTGGGCGTCGCTGTTCACGCCGTTCCCGCTGCTCTTTGGGGGCCTGCCCGTGCTTGTCGCGGGCCTCGCCCTGACGCGTCCCCCGGTCGAAGACGACCTCGTCGTAAGCCCTGCCGTGCTTGCCACGCCGCGGTTCATCTCGGCGGTGCTCACGGTGGTTCTGGCGCTCGCGCTCGGCCTCGGGGCCATCCTCGGGTTCGGGTCGTTCGTCAACAGCGGCGGGGAACAGAACGGCGAGGGCCTGCAGGCCGCAACGCTGTTCCAGCCGCAAGTCGCCTACTACCGCTTCGCGGTGCTCTTCCAGCGCGGGCGGTTCCTCGGTCGTCAGGGCGACCCCGAGGCGTACCGGTCCTACCAGCGCGCGGTAGACGAGGCGCCCCCCGGCGTGCGGCTCTACGCACCGTACGTGGTCGAGCTCGTCCGCTTGAGCCTCGAGGACGCCGGGAGCCGCGGACGCACCGACCTGTCCTGGGAACGCGCTCGGCTCGCCGAGGCGGCCGAGCTGTCGCCGTCGTTGCCTGAGCTGGCCGCCGAGCAGCTGCACCTCGCGATCGTGGCGGGGGACCGGGCGGCGGTCGAACGGGCGCTGCCACGCGCGCAACGCTGGACCGCGCAGGTGCCCGAGGTCGAGGACTACGTCGCACGCGCCCGCGAGCTGCTCTCGGCACCCGAAACGCCTACCCCTGTGCCTGGCCCGTAGGCGAGGGGTCACAAACACGCACGTCACGAGCAGGAAAGGCGCGTCCCACATGGAACACGACATCAGGACAGATCCACTGGACCGTATCAAGGAGCGCGGCATGCGCGTCGTGCGTCTGCTCTTTGAGGGCGACTGCCGATACGGGCTCGCAGACGATGACACCGTCACCCTCATCTCGGATGAACCGTTCGCGGCCTGGGAGCCGGAGGGGATACTGCCGCTCTCGTCCGCGCACCTGCTCAGCCCCGTGGCGCCCACCAAGGTCGTCTGCGTGGGGCTGAACTACCGGCCGCACATCATCGAGATGGGGCACGACTTCCCGACCGAGCCGGTCATCTTCATGAAACCGTCGACGGCCGTCATCGGTCCGGGTTGCGCGATTCCGTTGCCGGCCGGCGTGGGACGCGTCGACCACGAGGCCGAACTCGGCGTCGTGATCGGTCGCCGGACCCATCAGGCCACCCCCGAGCAGGCCGCGGCCAACATCTTGGGCTACTGCTGCGGCAACGATGTGACCGCGCGCGACGTGCAGAAGCGCGACGGGCAGTGGACGCGCGCCAAGGGCTACGACGGCTTCTGCCCGCTCGGCCCGTGGGTCGAGACCGACGTCGACCCGCTCGGGCTCGACATCGCCTGCCTGGTCAACGGCGAGGTGCGTCAGCACGCCAACACGAGCGACATGCTGTTCGACCCCTACGAGCTCGTCAGCTTCGTCAGCCGGGCGATGACGCTGGTTCCCGGGGACGTCGTGCTGACCGGCACGCCCGGCGGCATCGGGCCGCTTCATCACGGCGACACGGTTGAGGTTCGGATCGAGGGAGTCGGGTCGCTGGTCAACCCGGTGGGCGAGGCGAGCTAGGTCGATTCCGTGCTTGACGCGCGTGATACCGTATATATTCGGCGCGTGAATGTATCAACGCCGGCCCCCTTCCGGGTCGGCGTTCGCGTTCCTGGCGCACGCACACGCACGGCGCCGCAGCCGCGCCACGACCGCCGACCCCGACCCCTGCAATCAGCCACCCCGCGCCGCTCGCGGGCTGCTCGTCTTTGGAGTTCGACCCATGCTCTTGCGTGACCGCAACATAGCCCTCGTCGTCGCCGCGCGGTTCATCTCGCGCCTTGGCGGAGCCGCCGCATTCTTCGTCGGGGTGTGGGGCATCGCCGCGTACACGTTCGACGCGACGACCCAGCAGCTGGCGTGGGTGATGATGGGCTCGGCGATCGCCGGTGCGCTCGGCTCGATGGTGGCCGGCATGCTCATCGACCGGTTCGGGCCGCGCAAGGTGCTCATCGGCGCCGAGCTGCTCACGATCCCGGCGGTCCTGTTGCTGGCCAGCGCCGATTCGCTCACCCCGTTCGCGATCTACAACGCGATGTTCGCGCTCGTCGGCGTGCCCACGTTCACCGCGGGTGCCTCGTTCGCGCCCTACATGGTCTCGGGTCGGGCGGACCTCGAGAAGATGAACTCGCTCATCGAGGCCGCCGGGTCGCTCGGCTTTGTGCTGGGTCCCGCCGTGGGCGCGCTCGTGGCCAAGGTCTTTGGGCTGCCTGCCGTGCTCTACGTGATGGCGATCGCGGCGCTCGCCGCCGCGGGCATGGCCTATCTCGCCAACGTCAGCGATGCGCATCGGGAACGCGAGCACGCGCACCCGCTCGCCGATCTCAAGGACGGGCTCAAGGTCGCCTACGGGAGGCCCTCGCTGCGGTTCTTGCTGCTCATGGCGACCACGATCTGGCTCGGCTTCGGGGCGTTCTCCGCACTCGAGCCGCTGTTCTACCGCGATGTGGTCGGCGTGGGGCCGGAGTGGATCGGCTGGATGAACACGCTGTACGGCGTCGGTCTCGTGACCGGCGCGTGGCTGCTGCCCAAGCTCGGGCCGCGCGTCATGAGCCTGCGCGGTGCGAGCGTGATGGCGGTCCTCGTCGGACTCGGCACGCTGCTCTATGTCGGCACCGACCAGCTGCCCACGATCGCGGTCGGCGCTGCGGTGTGGGGAGTCATCATCGGCGCGACGATGCCGCTGGTGCGAACGCTGCTGCACGAGGACGCGCCGCACGACTACGTGGGACGCGTCATGGGCGCGCTGCAGTACCACCAGAGCGCCGCCGAACTCGTGCCGCTCGCCATGGCGCCGGCGCTCGCCGCGCTGTTCGGCGTCCAGCCGGTGCTCGTCGCGAGCGGCGTCGTGGTGGCTCTGATCTCGGCTGCCGCGTATCCGGCCGCGGCGCGGATCGACCGCGCGAGGGCCCGACAGGAGGCGGCCGAGCCGGCCACCGCCGCGAGCGCTGCCGAGGTCGCCGAGACGGTCTAGCACGGCACCTGAGGCGGGTGCCGCCGCGCGCCGCCGCTCGTCGCAAGCGAACGGCCGTTCGGCTATCCACAGGCACAGCATGTCGTCCCTGCGTGGTATCTTGGGCGCGACATCTTGTGGTTCACCTCGGCTCAGGGGGAGTCGCCCGCCCATGCCCGCAGACCGCCTTCGTACGCCGGAAGTCGAGCAGTTGCTCAGTGCCGTGCTCTCTCTGGAGAGCGCCGATGAGGCCTATGCCCTGTTGCTGGACCTCTGCACCGTGCGCGAGCTCCAGGAGATGGCCGGCCGTCTCGAGGTCGCGCGACTGCTGGCCACCGGTGAGCACTACACCGCCATCCAGGAGACCACCGGCGCATCGGCCACCACCATCTCGCGGGTGAGCAAGTCGCTCAACTACGGAGCTGAGGGCTACCGACTGGTCCTGGACCGTCTCGGACTGGTTCCCGACGCGCCCAGCGGTCGCTAGGGGGCTTCTCGGTATGTCCTTCGTCCATCTGCACACCCATACCGAGTACTCGCTGCTCGACGGTGCCGCGCGGGTCGAGCAGCTCGTCAAGCGGGCCGTGGACCTTGAGATGCCGGCGCTGGCGATCACCGACCACGGCTACATGTACGGTGCGCTCGACTTCTACCGCACGGCCGCCAAGGCCGGCGTCAAGCCGATCATCGGCTGCGAGGTGTACTTCACGCCCGAACGGCGGCTCGCCGGCGGTAAGCCGGACCTGTACCACCTGCTGCTGCTCGCCAAGAACAACGAGGGCTACCGCAACCTCATGGCCCTGGTCAGCGACGCCGCGGTCAGTGGCTTCTACTACAAGCCGCAGGTGGACCTCGAGCTTCTCGAGCGCTACAGCGAGGGCCTGATCGGCACGAGCGCGTGCATGAGCGGCATCGTGAGCAAGTCGTTCGAGCGCGGCGAGGCCGAGGTCGCACGCGAGTGGGCCGAGACCTACGCGCGCACCTTTGCGCCGGGCGACTTCTACCTCGAGATCCAAGAGCAGGGCATCACCGCCGACAACGGCGTGACCCAGAAGCAGCTCAACGCGGCCATCGCCTCGCTCGCCGGCGACCTGGGGCTGCCGCTCGTGGCCACCAACGACATCCACTACCTCACGCGCGAACACGCCGCGACCCAGGACCTGCTCTTGTGCATCGGCACCGGCTCGACGGTGGACCAGGTCGGCCGCATGAAGTTCAGCTGCGACGAGTTCTTCATGAAGACGCCGGACGAGATGGCCCAGGCCATCGGCAACGACTACCCGGAGGCGATGGCCAACACGCTCGCGATCGCGGAGAAGTGCGCGGTCGACATCGAGTTCGGCAAGATCATCCTCCCGGTCTTCGACGTGCCCGAGAAGCACACCACCGAGAGCTTCCTGCGCGAGAAGTGCATGGAGGGCCTGCGGGTGCGCTTTGGCGACCCCGTCCCCGAGGAGGCCGTCGAGCGCCTCGACTACGAGCTCTCGATCGTCGGCCCCAAGGGCATCGCCGCGTACTTCCTGATCGTCCAGGACTTCACGCGCTGGGCCAAGGAGCAGAAGATCGGCGTCGGCCCGGGCCGCGGCAGCGCCGCGGGATCGATCATCGCGTACTCGCTGGGCATCACCGATCTCGACCCGATCGAGAACGGTCTGCTCTTCGAGCGCTTCCTCAACCCCGAGCGTACGGAGATGCCCGATATCGATATGGACTTCGACGACGAGCGTCGCATCGAGGTCATCGACTACGTCAAGCGCAAGTACGGCGAGGACAAGGTCGCGCAGATCATCACGTTCGGCACGATGAAGGCGCGCGCGGCCGTGCGCGACGCGGGGCGCGTGCTCGGGTACCCGTACGGCACCCCCGACAAGATCAGCAAGATGATCCTCGACGACCTCGGCGCGACCATCGACGGCTCGCTCGCGGCCAACCCCGAGTTCAAGGCCAGCTACGACACCGACGTGGACACCAAGAAGATCGTCGACGCCGCGCGATCGCTGGAGGGCATCACCCGCGGCGAGGGCGTCCACGCCGCCGGTGTCGTGATCTGCCGAGACCCGCTCCACGAGTACGTCCCGGTCAAGTACGACACCAAGGGCGGCTCGGTCATCACGCAGTACGACGGCCCGACCGTGGCCGACATGGGCCTGCTCAAGATGGACTTCCTCGGCCTGCGTACGTTGACCGTCATCGCCAAGGCGGTCGAGAACGTCGAGCGCAACCACGGCGTCGTGCTCGACCCCGGCACGTTCCCGCTCGATGACCCGGAGACGTTCGCGCTGCTCCAGCGCGGCGACACGGCGGGTGTATTCCAGGTCGAGTCTCCCGGCATGCGGCAGTTGCTCAAGCGCATGCAGCCCACGACGTTCGGCGACGTGGTCGCGATCCTGGCGCTGTACCGGCCGGGTCCGCTCAAGTCGGGCATGGTCGACGACTTCGTCGACCGCAAGGCCGGCAGGAAGCCGATCACGTACTACGACGAGCGCCTCAAGCCGGTCCTCGAGGAGACGTACGGCGCCATCGTCTACCAGGAACAGGTCATGCGTATCTCGATGACCATGTCCGGGTTCTCGGCGGGCAAGGCCGACAAGTTGCGCAAGGCGATGGGCAAGAAGCAGCTCGACGTGCTCGCCCCGATGCGTGACGCGTGGGTCGACGGCGCCAAGGCCAACGGCTACGACCCCAAGCTCGCCACGAAGTTGTGGGAAGACATCCTGCCCTTCGCGGAGTACGCGTTCAACAAGAGCCACTCGGCCGCATACGGGCTGCTCACGATGCAGACCGCGTACCTCAAGGCGCACTACCCGCTCGAGTACATGGCCGCGGTGCTGACCAGCTACACCGGCAAGACCGACCAGATCGTGCGCTACGTCGCCGAGTGCAACCGCGCGGGCATGCACGTGCTCTCGCCGGACGTGAACACGTCGCGCAAGGACTTCACGGCGGTCACCGGGCAGGGCATCCGCTTCGGGCTCGCCGGTATCCGCGGCGTCGGTCAGGCGGTGGTCGACACGATCGTCGTCGCGCGCGAGAGCGGCGGACCCTTCACGTCGCTGCACGACTTCTGCGACCGGGTCGACTTCAAGCAGATGAACAAGAAGACGCTCGAGGCGCTCATCAAGGCCGGTGCCTTCGACTCGACGGGTTACACGCGCAAGCACCTGATGTCGATGATGGACGAGTGCGTCGACTCCGCGGTCAAGCGACAGAAGGACCGCGACGCCGGCCAGGTCTCGATGTTCGACATGTTCGGGGCCGAAGAGCACGGGTTCTCAGACGCGGTCCCCGAGGCCGACGAGGACGAGTGGGACAAGAAGATGAAGCTCGCGTTCGAGAAGGAGATGCTCGGCATCTACGTCTCGGACCACCCGCTCAAGGAGATCGAGCAGGCCGTGCGCGAGGCCGCCGACTGCTCGCTCGGCGAGGAGCTCGTTGCGGGTCAGACGTGCTGGTTCGCCGGTATCCTCGCGTCCGTGCAGCTCAAGCCCACCAAGAAGGGCCCGATGATGGCGATCGCCACCCTCGAGGACCTGGATGGCTCGATGGAGGCGGTGCTCTTCCCGACGATGCTCGAGAAGGTGCGCGATCAGATCGTCGAGGACAACATCTTGCGCATGAAGGCGAAGGTGGAGGAGGACGACCGCGGCCGCAAGCTCATCGTGCTCGAGGTCGAGCCCTTCGACGGGGCCGTGTTCGCGAAGCCGCCCCGCAAGGTGGTCGTGCACGCGGACGGCGGCGCACTGGTCAACGGACGCGCGGAGGCGCTCAAGCGGGCGCTCACCCACTATCCCGGCCGAGACATCGTCGAGCTGCACGTCTTTGACGAAGCCAACGGTAAGACCATCGTGTGTACGATGCCCGAGCGGGTCAACGCGGATTCGAACGGGCTGTACGCCGAGCTGATGGAGATCTTCGGCGGCGACGC
>CAZCRB010000049.1:0-10772 GCA_964500985.1 uncultured Eubacteriales bacterium | reverse complement strand
TCGTCTATCTCGCGGACAACGCGGGGCAGAACGTCGACAACGCCATCGATCTCGAAGGGCTCCAGACGCGGCTGACCGCGCTTGCCGAGGGAGGCGCCGAGGGCGCCAAGGCGAGCGACGCGGCGGTGGCCGCCGCGTCGCAGGCTGCCGCGGCCCCGGCTCCGGCTGCGCCCGAGTCGGCCGCGCCGGCGTCCGCCGCCGCGACGCCGGAGCCCAGCGGGTCAGACGACGATGCGGCGGCCGACGACGACGAGGTCGACGAGGAGTCCGAGGACGCCGCAGTGGCGGAGGACGTCGCCGCGGCGACCACCGGCAGCAAGTCCGCCCCGCGCGCGGGGCAGGCGGACCTCAAAAGCAAGGTCCAGGCGACGATCCGCATCCGGACGAGCCAGGTCGACAACCTGCTCAACCTCATCAGCGAGGTGGTCATCGGTCAGATCAAGGCCGAGCAGCGCGTCAACGACATGCGCTCCATCCAGGGCCAGACCACCGAGATCCACCAGGCGTGGGGTCGCCTCAAGACCATGCTCTCCTCGGTCAACGGGTTCGACGGCATCGACGGGCTCGGCGAGGACTTCAACGTGCTCGACGGCCTGCTCTCCGATCACCGCCGCGACGTCGGCGGGTTCGTCAAGGACTACGCCGACGATGTCAGCCGCATCTCGCTGGTGGTCAACGACCTCCAGGAGCAGGGGATGCGCCTGCGGATGCTCCCCGCCAACACGATCTTCCAGACGTTCCCGCGCGCGGTGCGCGATCTCGCCAAGCAGTTCCGCAAGGACATCGACCTGATCATCGAGGGCGGCGACACCGAGCTCGACAAGAAGGTCCTCGAGGAGATCAACGACCCGCTCGTCCACATCATGCGAAACGCGGTGGACCACGGGATCGAAGACCCCGAGACCCGCGTCAAGCTCGGCAAGCCGGCCCAGGGCACGGTGCGCCTGGCCGCGCGCCAGGAGGGCGACCGCATCGTCATCGAGATCAGCGACGACGGTGCCGGTATCGACCCGGACAAGGTGCGGGCCTCCGCCGTCAAGAAGGGCTACATCAGCGAGTCCGAGGCCGCCGCGATGTCCGACCGCGAGGCCCGCTACCTCATCTTCGAGGCGGGGTTCTCGACCGCCGCGATCATCACGGAGATCTCGGGCCGCGGCGTGGGCATGGACGTCGTGCGCGAGTTCGTGGTCGAGAAGCTCAAGGGCTCGCTCGACGTCGAGTCCGAAGTCGGCAAGGGCTCGAGCTTCCGGCTGACGATCCCGCTCACTCTCGCCATCATCCGCGCGCTCATGCTGCGCGTGGGTGACCAGGTGTTCGCTCTGCCGACCGCGAGCATCGAAGAGACCATGCGCGTCGACCCGGCCGAGGTCATCAAGGTCGAGGGCCGCGAGGTCATCCGCCGCCAGCGCCGCACCGTGCCGCTCGTGAAGCTCTCCGAGATCCTCGGGATCCCCGAGCACGGGCCCGAGGGCATCAAGGTGCCGATCGTCACGCTCGGCTACTCGGGTCACCGCATGGGCTTCATGTGCGATGCGCTCGTGGGCGAGCAGCAGATCGTCATCAAGCCGCTGGGCACGCATCTCAAGAAGATCGACAACGTCGCCGGGGTCACCATCCTTGGCGCCGGCGAGATCGTCCCGATCCTCAACGTGCCCGACCTCATGGCCAACGCCCGCACCCGCTCCGGCCACCGCTCGGGTGGCCCGGCGCAGCGCGACGAACGCCAGGGCGCTCGCAAGATCCTGCTGTGCGAGGACTCGTTCACGACGCGCGAGCTCGAGCGCTCGATCTTCGAGGCGGCGGGCTACGAGGTCGAGGCGGCCGTCGACGGCGCGATGGGCTTCTCCAAGCTCAAGGAAGGCCTGCAGGTCGACGCGGTCGTCACCGACGTGCAGATGCCCAACATGACGGGCTTCGAGCTCACCAAGGCGATCAAGACCGATCCCGGCCTGGCTCACATCCCGGTCATCATCGTCACCTCGCTGGAGCGTGACGAGGAGAAGGCCGAGGGCATCGAGGCCGGAGCCGACGCGTACATAACCAAGTCCGTGTTCAATCAGGACACCCTGCTCGATACCGTCGAGCGGCTCATTCGCTAGGGGAACCGCGTGCCCGATCCCGGCAAGAAGATCCGAGTCGTCATCGCCGACGACTCGCTGGTCGCGCGCGAGATGCTCGCGCAGATCCTGGCGAGCGACTCCGGCATCGAGGTCGTCGGCCAGGCCAAAGACGGCCTCGAGGCCGTCGATCTGGTCGAGCGGCTGCGCCCCGATCTGGTGACCATGGACATCCACATGCCGCGTCTCGACGGCCTGAAGGCCACCGAGAAGATCATGGCCTACACGCCCACGCCGATCCTGGTCGTCTCCTCGTCGGTCCATGGCGAGGGCATGGGTCGAGCCTTCGACGCTTTGGACCTCGGCGCGCTCGAGGTCATCAAGAAGCCGGAGCCCCGGGACTGGGCCGACCTTGACCGCATCGGCCGCGAGGTCATCCGCCGGATCAAGGTCCTCGCCAACGTGCGCGTCATCACGCACATCCGCGGCCGCCGCGCGGCGAGCACCGCGCCGGTCGTGACGATCGGCAGCAAGGCGAGCAAGGCGATCGTCGCGATCGGCTCATCGACCGGCGGACCGTCCGCGCTCCTCGCGGTGCTGGGCCGGCTTCCCGAGACGTTGCCGGTGCCCATCGTGGTCGCGCAGCACATCGCCGACGGGTTCGTTCCCGGTCTCGTCAGCTGGCTCGACGCGGGTTGCAGGATCCAGGTCAAGGCGGCCGAGGAGGGCATGCGGGTGGAGCCCGGTACCGCGTACTTCGCTCCCACCGGCATGAACATGGCGATGGACGGAGCGATCGTGCGCTTCGTGAAGCCGCGTTCGGACCAGCTCTACATCCCCAGCGCCGACACGCTGTTCCAGTCGGTCGCGGCAAGCTACGCCAACCGTTCGATCGGCGTGCTGCTGACTGGCATGGGGGCCGACGGCGCGGAAGGTCTCAAGCTGATGCGCAACGCCGGCGCCAACACCATCGCCCAGGACGAGGCGACGTGCACGGTGTTCGGGATGCCCAAGGCCGCCATCGACATCGGTGCGGCGGAGCGGGTCATGCCGATCAACTCGATCGCCGAGGGCATCGAGCGGTTCCTCGTCTGCTGAGAACTCGGCGCGCCCGGTGTCGGACGAGCCGGGTCGGGGGCCGTTCATCGACCTGAGGTGACCGTTCCCCGGCTCAGCCTTCCTAAGGTTGGCCCGAACCGCTCAACTTCGCGCTATCTTCACCCGATATCTGCTGCAAGCAGAGCCGCCCTGCCATCCCGCCGGACACGGGAGGGCGGCTGATGAAACTGGACCCGCAAAGGGGTGAGTGCGCATGCCGCTCGGCATCTACGTCTCCCGTTGCTCCGGTTGTCTCGACGGCATCATCGATGTCGAGCAGAGCCTGAGTGACGTGAGGGGACGGGCCGCTGTGGTCAGGGTCTTCGACGACCTCTTCGACCCTGCCGTCACCGAACGCATCGTCCGCGACGTCGCTGACGCGGAGCTCGACGCGGTGGTGCTGGCGGGCAACTCCGTCGAGCACTACCGCCGCAGCCTGTCGGCGGACCATCTCAGGACCCGACTCGTCGAGGCGGGGCTGAATCCCAACCGTATCGTCGCCGCCAACCTGCTCGAGCAGGTGGCGCTCGTGCATGCCGATGACCCGGCTGGCGCCACGGCCAAGGCCAAGGCGCTCATCGAGGTCGCGGCCCTCAAAGCCGAGGCGTCCGAGGCGGTCGAAGGCACCGTTCTCGAGCCTCGTCGTTCGGTCCTGGTCCTCGGTGTCACGCGCGAGGGCATGGTCGCGGCGCAGCGGCTGCTGCGGCTCGGCTACTCGGTCGTCCTCGCGGACCGCGACACGCTCGACGAGCGCGAGGGCCGCGCCGTCACCATGCGTGCCACCGCGTCGTTCGTCACGGGTCACCCCGGCGCCGAGATCGTAGACTCGGCGAGGCTCATCGACGGCGACGGCTGGCTGGGCGACTACCGCATCACCCTGGAGTCGCCGACCGGCACCTCCACGTACCGGGTGGGCGGCATCCTGCTCGCGCGTCCCGACCACACCGAGTGGGTCACCGAGCTGCGCCAGCACTTCCGGGTCGACGTCGACGACGACGGGTTCGCTCGTTCGATAGATCCGTCGACGCACCCGGCCGAGACGGTCGACCCCGGCATCATGGTCGTGCCGCGGCGCCGTGCCGACGGGCTCGAGCGCGACAAGGTCGCGGCAGCCGACGCCGCGGCGATGGCGCTGGTCCTCGCGCTCTCCCAGCCGACGGTGACGCACTATCGCGACGTCTCCGCCGTCGACGAGTCGCTCTGCGGCGGCTGCGCGTCGTGTGTGCGGACCTGCGCGTTCGGCGCGTGCACGATCGCGGCCGACGGACTCTCTCACGTCGACGAGCGCCGGTGCCGCGCGTGCGGCAAGTGCGTGGTCGGGTGCCCGGTGGGGGCGCGCGACATCATCAGCTCGCCGCATGACTACCTGCTCGACGCGGTGCGCCGGCTTGCCACCGTCCCGACCGAAGGCGACAAGGCCATCGGTTTCCTTTGCGGCGGTTGCGGCTACCCCGCGGCCGACGACGCCTCGCGGATCGTGGCCGAGGGCGGCCAGAGCTACCCGGCCTCGTTCCTGCCGGTGCGCATCCCCTGTGGCGGGCGGCTCGACACGCTCTACGTGCTCGAGGCGTTCAAGCAGGGCTTTGACGCGGTGTGCGTGTACCGCTGCCGCGAAGGCCACTGTCACAACCTGGTGGGCAACCTGGACATGGACCGCCGGATCAACCTGCTGCGCGCGGTCCTGCGCTCCCGCGGTCTCGACGATGCCCGCTTGCGCATCGTCGACATCTCGCCGTTCGAGGGCGACCGGTTCATCGAGTCGGTCAACGAGGTCTACAGCACCGTCGGATCGCTCGTCAACGGGAAGGGGGGCCCGCAGTGACCAAGCCTACCCTTGCCACCGTCGCTCTCGGCGGATGCGAAGGCTGCCACGTGTCCCTGCTCGACTCACACGAGGGGCTGCTCGGGCTGCTCGAGGTCGCCGATCTGGTGTACTCGCCGTTCTCCGGCGGTGACCAGATCCCGGACCGCGTCGACGTGGTCATGATCGAGGGCGCCATCACGACCGAGGAGGACCGCGAGCGCCTGCTCAAGGCGCGTGCGGCCGCGACGACGCTCGTCGCGGTGGGTTCGTGCGCGGTCCTCGGCGGTATCGGCGGGCTGCGCAACCTCAGCCGTCTGTCCGACGTCACCGCCACGGCCTTTGGCGATACCACCAAGTCCGATCTGCTGCCGGCCCTCGAGCCGCGGGTCCGCGCCATCTCCGACCTGGTCGAGGTCGACATCGCGGTTCCCGGCTGCGCGCCCAAGACCGAGCAGATCGTCGGTGCGCTGGTGGCGGCCCTGAACGGTCAGCCGTACGAGCTGCCGCGCCGCAACATGTGCGACGAGTGCCACCGCGAGAAGAAGGCGCTCCTCGAGCACTCGAGCGAGTTCGTCTCCGACAACGTGTACGCGCTCATGGAGCTCGACGAGATCGATCCGGTCGCATGCTTCCTCGAGCAGGGCATCTTGTGCATGGGCCCGATGACGCGTGAGGGCTGCGGCGCCCGCTGCACCGCCGCCAACGTCCCGTGTCGCGGCTGCACCGGCCCGAGCCGCTCGGACTTCGAGCAGGGCGGCAAGGCGGTCGACGCGCTTGCGGCGGTCCTGCCCGCTGGCGCGCTCATGTACATGGAG
The DNA here is from genome assembly GCA_964500985.1 of uncultured Eubacteriales bacterium. Taxonomy (GTDB): domain Bacteria; phylum Actinomycetota; class Coriobacteriia; order Anaerosomatales; family PHET01; genus CAZCRB01. The sequence continues at coordinate 4,998 of CAZCRB010000049.1, read as the reverse complement.
GACCTCATCGGAACCGGTTACCGCTACTCCACGCCGGTCTCTGTGTTCCCCGCCATCTACGACCACGAAGAGGAGGCGTAGCCGATGTCTCAGACGATCACCCTTCCGGCGGTCAAGCGTATCGAGGGGCACGGCCGCGTGTCGCTCTTCCTCGACGATGCGGGCACCGTCAACGAGGCCCACTTCGACGTCGTCGAGTTCCGCGGCTTCGAGAAGCTGCTCGAGGGACGCATGGTGTGGGAGATGCCGCTCATCACGAGCCGCATCTGCGGCGTGTGCCCGGTCTCGCACCACGTGGCCGCCGTCAAGGCCGTCGATGCGCTGTACGGCGTCGAGATTCCGCGTGCCGCCGCGCTGCTGCGTGAGCTGCTCCACCTCGGAGGGTTCGCACAGGACCACGCGCTGCACTTCTTCTTCCTCGCCGGTCCGGACTTCCTCACCGGCGAGGGCGCCAGCCGCGACCTGCTCGGCGTCATCGAGGCCCGCCCGGACCTCGCGCGCCAGGCGATCGGGCTGCGCAAGGCCGGTCAGCGCATCGTCGAGATCGTGGGCGGCCGCGCGAGCCACCCGGTCGCGGCGATCCCCGGCGGCATGAGCCGCGGCATCACCAACGAGCAGCGCATCGAGATGCTCGGCCTCGTGCGCGGCATGCTCGATGACGCGCTGTCGGCTGCCGATCTGGCCGCGGAGACCACCGTGCGCCTCATGTCCGAGAACCCCGGCTACGCCGCCGACCCGGTCTACAACGTCGCGCAGATGCGGGGCGGCGACTTCTCGCTCTATGACGGCGCCGTTCGCGTGATGGATCCGGCCGGATCGATCGTCGACGAGTTCGACGTCGCTGCTTACGCCGACAAGTTCACCGAGCAGGTGCAGCCCGGCAGCTACGCCAACGCGCCGTACCTGGCCGCCTACGGCCCGACTGCCGGCCGTTACCGCGTGGGGCCGCTCGCACGGATCAACATGGCCGAGACGATGACCGGCCAGCATTCCGACCGGCTGCTCGACCAGTTCCGCCAGACGCACGGTCGCCCCGTGCACGCGGTGCTCGCCTATCACCACGCGCGCATGATCGAGCTCGTGGCCTCCGTCGAGCGCATGCTCGCGCTGCTCGAGGACGATGAGATCGTCTCCGACCGGGTGCGCGTCAAAGTCGAGCGGGGCGTGGCCGGTGCCGGCATCGCCGCCGTCGAGGCGCCGCGCGGCACGCTCATACACCACTACGAGGCGGACATGGTCGGCAAGGTGACCAAGGCCAACCTCATCGTCGCGACGACGCACAACGTCGGCTCGCTCGACGCCGCCGTGCTCGAGGCCGTCGCGGGCACGGATCGTGAGTCCGCGCTCGAGGACGCGACGATTCGCCGCATGGAGCTTGGGATTCGGGCGCACGACCCCTGCCTGAGCTGCGCGACACACGAGATCGGCAGGATGCCGCTGGCCGTCGACCTCCACGGTGCTGACGGGCGGCTGATCGGCTCCAGGGGGGTGCGCTAGATGGAGTGCTCGACCGCGATGGAGCACCTGCGAGGGAAGCTCGAGGCCACCTTCGGCAAGGCGATGGCCATGATGATCCTTGCCACCGCGAGCAACGAGGCCGGCGTGTCCACGGTGTCGCTGACTCCGGCGGACTTCGGCAAGCTTGCCGACGCAGTCTGCCGCGACCAGCGGGTCATCGACATGTGGGGAGCCGCCGGGGCCGCCGACGCGGCCGCGCAATGGCACCAGCTCGTGGCCTAGCGGCCCGCCGTCAATCGAAGAACCTCGCGGGCCGCTTCTTCTGAGGCGGCCCGCGCCGTATCCGAGAGCCCCTCGCCGTGTCCCATCTCGGGCGCGGCGACGCTGACGAGCAGGGCGCGCGGGGCGTGTCCGTACAGCGCCTGCGCGAGAGCCAGCAGCGACGGCGCGTCGATCGCGTGCCCGGTCGGCGCACCGGCCGGCCCGGGAGCGAGCGGCTCGACCTCGACGGCGGGCGCGATGCGGCGCTGGGCATCGACTATGACGAGCACAGACGCCTCTGCGACATCTTCGGCCATGGCGACGTCGAGGTCGGTGGCGAGCACCACGCGTGCCTGCGCCGAGCCGAGCAGCGCGCCGACCGCGTGGGCGACGCCGTCGTCGCCGCGCGCCACGTTCCCGATGCAGATGACCAGTGGAGTGTCCATGCGCACAGTATAGAGGGCCGTCGGGACCGCGAGCGGTATACTCGCAGGTATGGAACCTGCTGCCATCGGCATCTTCGACTCAGGTCTGGGGGGACTCACCGTCGCGCGGGAGATCGCGCGCGCCCTTCCCGACGAGTCGCTCGTCTACCTCGGCGACACGGCGCGCTGCCCCTACGGGCCACGCGATCTGGCCGAGGTGCGCCGCTACGTGCTCGAGATCTCGACGTACCTGCAGCGCCGCGGCGTCAAGCTGATCGTCGTCGCGTGCAACACCGCGACCGCCGCCGGACTCGCCTTGGCCCAGCAGGTCTTCGACGTGCCGGTCATCGGCGTCGTGGAGCCCGGAGCGCGGGCCGCGGTCATGGCCACCCGCAACCGCAAGGTCGGCGTGATCGCGACCGAGGGGACCGTCAGCAGCGGTGCCTACAGCCGCGCCGTCCGAGCGCTCGACGCCGGGGTCACCGTCTTCTCGACCGCCACACCCAAGTTCGTCGACATCGTCGAAGAGGGGATGCGCCGCGACGCGGGCCGGGTCGAGGACCTGCTTGCGGACTCCACCGACGTGTTCGTGCGCCCGTCGTTCTACGAGACGGCACGCGACTACCTCGACCCGCTCAAGCGCAGCGGCGTCGACACCCTCGTGCTCGGCTGCACGCACTTCCCGCTGCTGTCGGCCGCCATCGGACAGGCGATGGGCCCGCGCGTCTCGCTGATCAGCTCGGCGCAGGAGACCGCGCTCGAGGTGGCGGCGACCCTCGAGCGGCGCGATCAGCTCGCCGCGGCCACCGGCTCGCGTACGCTGTCCTTTGTCACCACCGGCGATCCGGCGGAGTTCGCCCGCCTGGGCTCCCGCGTCTTTGGGCAGCCCGTCACCGACGTCGAGCGCATCACGCTCGACCACCTGCGTTCTCTGCCGAGCGCCGCGGCGCTCTCGCTCTCGGAAGCGTCCACACAGGAGGCGGCATGCGCGTGACGGTACTCGGCTCGGCTGCGAGCCATGCGGGGGAGGGGCAGGCGTGCGCCGGGCATCTCGTCGAGGGGGCGGGCGTCGCGGTGCTCTTCGACTGCGGCAACGGGGTCCTCGCCAATCTCTACCGGGCCGCCGACCCGCTCTCGATCGACGCGGTGTTCATCACCCACAACCACCCGGACCACTACTGCGACCTGTACTCGCTCCAGGCGATGCTGCGCTACGCGCCGGACGGGCCCGTCGGTCCGATCCCGCTGTACCTGCCCGAGGGCCTGTTCGAGCGCATGCAGTGCCTGCTCTCGCCGCGCGGCGCAGCCGAGTTCCGCGAGGCGTTCGTGCCCACGGCGCTGCAGCACGAGGTGCCCGTCGCGATCGGCGGCATGGTCGTCACCCCGTGCCTGGTAGAGCACACCGAGCCGACCTTCGCGCTGCGGGCCGATGCCGATGGGGCGCGTATCGCCTATACCGCCGACACCTCGCCGGGCGAGCACGCGCTGTGCGCGGCGGCAGGCGCCGATCTTCTGCTCGCCGAGGCCACCTTGCCCCAGCGCTTCGCGGGCATGTCGCCGCACCTGACCGCGCGGGAGGCCGGAGAGCTCGCCGCGGCCGCGGGCGCGCGCGAGCTCGTGCTCGTGCACGTGTGGCCGACCAACGACCGCGGCGTGATGGAAGCCGAGGCGCGAGCGGTCTTCGACGGCTCCGTCACGGTCGCCACGGAACTCACCACGTTTCACATCTCCTGAGACATCTCCTGAAGAAAGAGGGCACATCGTGAGGAACCGTTCCGAGGGGCGCGCGGCCGATCAGCTGCGCACCGTACGAGTCACCCGCAACTACCTGAGGCACGCCATGGGCTCCAACATCTTCGAGCTCGGCGACACGCGCGTGCTGTGCGCCGCATCGGTCGAGGAGGGCGTGAGCGGCTGGCGCCGCGGCTCGGGCCTCGGCTGGGTGACCGCCGAGTACTCGATGCTGCCCGCCTCGACGCACACCCGCTCGCGCCGCGAGTCGATGACCGGCCCCAAGGGCCGGACGCAGGAGATCCAGCGGCTCATCGGCCGCGCGCTGCGTTCCGTCGTCGACATGTCGGCGCTGGGCGAGGTCACCGTGACGGTCGACTGCGACGTGATCCAGGCCGACGGCGGTACGCGCACCGCGGCGATAACCGGCGCGTGGCTCGCGGTCTCCGACGCGCTCAACGCCTGGAAGGACGCGGGCAAGATCGACTCGATCCCGCTGCTCGGTCAGATCGCGGCGACGAGTGTCGGTCTCGTCGACGGCGACCTGCTGCTCGACCTCGCGTACTCGGAGGACTCGGTCGCCGAGGTCGACATGAACGTCGTCATGGACGACAAGGGTCGCTTCATCGAGGTCCAGGGCACCGGCGAGCAGACGCCCTTTGACCGCGCGCGGCTCGACGCCATGCTCGACTTGGCCGGCGGCGGCATCGACCGCCTGCTCGCCATCCAGAATGAGATCATCGACAAGGGGCTCGACAGCTATGGCTTCTGAGAACGCAGCCGGTTCCGAGCACGCCGTGAGGCACGACCTGCCGGGCAAGACCGTCGTGGTGGCGACCGGCAATCGGCACAAGGTCGACGAGATCCGCTCGGCGCTGCCGTTCCCGGGCTGGCGCTTCGTGACGGCCGCGGAGCTCGACGAGGAGTGGCCGAACCCGGAAGAGGACGGCGAGACGTTCGAGGACAACGCCCGCATCAAGGCGCGCGCCGCGCACGAGCGGTTCGGATTCGCGGCGCTCGCCGACGACTCAGGGCTCGAGGTCGACGCGCTCGATGGCGAGCCCGGTGTCTACTCGAGCCGCTACGCCGGCCCGTGCGCCACGGACGCCGAGAACAACGCGCG
>CAZCRB010000048.1:5901-11597 GCA_964500985.1 uncultured Eubacteriales bacterium | reverse complement strand
CAAAGCCGATGCTCTCCCAGCTGAGCTACGTCCCCGTGCGCGGGAGAGTATAGCACCGCCACCGCCGCGCGCCACCCGCGCCGCATAACCCGTCGAGCCCAAAGCCGCTCGTGAGGCCTACGCCACGAGCTCATCCACGTCGACGAACGCCGGCGCGTCCGCGTGGACGCCGGGCCGCTCGTTGCGCGCGGCGAGCCCGAACAGCGCCGGCAGCAGTGGCGGTACCACGATCGTGGAGGCGATCACGACCATGATCACCATTGCAGAGACCGCCGGGCTCACGATCCCCAGTCCGGTGCCCACCGCGACCACGATCAGGCCGACCTCCCCGCGCGGCACCATCCCGTACCCGATCGCCAGGGCGGTGCGCCAGCCCTCGTTGGCCACGCCCAGGCCGCATCCCACGACCTTGGTGACGACCGCGATCGCGGTGAGCACCAGTCCCGGAATCAGTACCGCGGGCGTGAAGAAGAGCTTCACGTCGACGGCGGCGCCCATCGCGACGAAGAAGTAGGGCACCAGCCAGTCGTAGAGCGGGTGCACCTTCTCGACGAGCCGCCACTCCTCGGGCCCTTCCGAGAACGCCATGCCCGCGAAGAACGACCCGACGATGGCCGCGAGTCCGATCTGCTCGGCCACGACCGAGAACAACAGCATGGCGGCGATCGCGATGATGAACGGCGCGTTGGAGATTCGTGCCCGGTGGAAGTGCCGGCCGGCCCACGAGACCGCCTTGGGCGCGAGCACCACGGAAGCGCCGATGAACACGACCGCTCGCGTGCCCACCCACGCGAGCGCCGCCAGGTCGAGCCCGCCGCCCACCGTGCCGGACACCGCCGAGAGCACGAGCATCCCGAGCACGTCGTCGATGACCGCGGCCGCCAGGATGATGCGCGCCAGGCGCGTGGACACAAGCCCGCGATCGGAGAGCACGCGAGCCGTGATCCCCACCGACGTCGCGACCAGCGCCGTGCCCACGAACAACGCTTCGGGCGTGGACAGGTCGAGCGCTCGGCCAAAACCGAACCCCGCGAGCAGCGGCAACACCACGCCCGCGGTCCCGACGATCAGCGCGGTGCGCCCGACGTGGAACAGTTCCCCGGCCTTGGTCTCGAGCCCCACGTAGAACATCAGCACCGTCACGCCGAGCAGGGACGCGACCTGCAGCGCCGTCCCGGTCTCGATCCAGCCCAGCGCGAACGGGCCGAGCAGCATGCCCGCGAGCAGCTCGCCGATGACGGCCGGTTGGTTCAGGCGCTCGAAGATCTCGCCCGCGACCTTTGCCGCGAGCAAGACGACGAGCAGCCCCACCAGCGTGGACAGCGCCTCGTTCATGAATCCTCCAGCCACGTGTGCGCGGGCGCACTCGACTCGGTGTCCTCACGCTACGCCGTGCTTGTTTCCGTCGGGTTGCCCCCCGGATAACCCCTTGTTTCGCGACGAGAAGCCCGAACCTGCCACCGAAACACAGGTTTCACGCACCTTTCGTCCCACGGAAACTGCCGAGAAACATGTGGCCCGTATGTTTCGTACAGCCCCGCTCGGGGCCGCCGCGGACAGCGCACCCGCGGTCGTGCCGCCCAATGACGTGCGGCGCCTCACCAGGCAAGACCGCGAGAATCGCGGTCCGGGAATCAGCAAGGAGGTGGAGGCGTTGCTTACGCGTCTCTTTAAGGGGTTCGATCCTAGTGCCGTTCGCGGCAAGGGTCCCGACATCATGAAGCGAGCGGCGGTCAGGACCGTCATCCTCGCGTTGGTGGCGTTCTTCGTCATGGCGGCGTTCGCTGCTGCGGCGCCCGATGGCAGCAACTACGGCGGTGTCGCCGCTGTCACGGCGGCGACCGCTGGCGCACCGACCGCCGCCGAGGTGGCTGCGGATCTCGGCACGCTCAAGATGGGCGTGAACATCTTCTTCATCATCGTGGGTGTGGCGCTGATCTTCTTCATGCAGGCCGGCTTCATGCTCGTGGAGACGGGCTTCTGCCGAGGAAAGCATGCCGCGCACGTGGCGATGACCAACTTCGTCATCTTCGCGGTCGGCGCGCTCGCCTACTGGGCCGTCGGTTTCGGCCTCGAGTTCGGCTCGCTCGGGGCGTTCTACTGGGCACCGGGCGCCGCGGCGATCCTCGATGGCGAAGCGCTCAAGGTCGGCGCCAACGCGCTGGCGGGCACCAAGGGCTTCCTCACCGGCTCGCTGGGTGACGGGACCTACGACCCGGCGGTCTTCGCGTTCTTCCTGTTCCAGATGGTGTTCATGGACACCGCGGCCACGATCGTCACGGGTGGCATGGCCGAGCGCTGGAAGTTCTCCGCGTTCCTGCCGTTCGGCGTGTTCATGGCGGCGATCGTCTACCCGATCTACGGCATGTGGGTCTGGGGCGGCGGCTGGCTCGCGACGCTCGGCGCCAACTACGGCCTCGGTCACGGCGTCGTCGACTTCGCAGGTTCATCGGTCGTGCACGCGGTCGGCGGCTTCGCGGCCCTGGCCGGAGCGATCGTCATCGGCCCGCGCATCGGCAAGTTCAAGGAGGACGGCACGCCGGTGGCGATGCCCGGTCACAACATCCCGATGGCGATACTCGGCACGATCATCCTGGTCTTTGGCTGGATCGGCTTCAACGGCATGTCCACGCTGGTCGCCTCGGACCTGCGCATCGGCATCATCGTGGCCAACACGTTCCTCGCCGGCTCGGCGGGATGTCTCGCGGCGATGTTCCTGGTCTGGAAGCTCTGGGGCAAGCCCGATCCTTCCATGGCCGTCAACGGCATGCTCGCCGGCCTCGTGGCCATCACGGCACCGTGCGCGTTCGTCACCCCGTGGGCCTCGGTGATCATCGGCACCATCGCCGGCTTCCTCGTCGTGGGCTCGGTCGTCTTCATCGAGCGGGTCATGAAGGTCGACGACCCGGTCGGCGCCGCCTCGGTCCACGGCGTCAACGGTGCGTTCGGCATGATCGCGCTCGGCCTGTTCGCGGACGGCACGTACGGAGCCGGCTGGAACGGCGTCGAGGGCGGCGTCCGCGGCCTGTTCTACGGCGATGCGAGCCAGCTCTACGCCCAGCTCATCGCTGTGGCGGTCGTCTTCGCGTGGTCGTTCGGCATGCACTACGCGTTCTTCAAGATCCAGGACGCCGTCCAGGGCATCCGGTCCTCTGAGGCCGACGAGCTCGTGGGCCTCGACCCCACCGAGATGGGCGTGCTGGCCTACCCCGACATCATCGGATCCGGCCCCCTCGGAGAGGGTGGGCTCGGCGAGACCCCCGGTGGCGCGGCACACCCGCAGCGCCGGCCCGTTGGAAGTGAGGCGTAGATGAAGCGCATCGAATCGATCGTCCGCCCCGAGCGTCTCGAGGCGGTCAAGGAGGCCCTCGTCGGTCTGGGACACAACGGCCTGACCGTCATGGAGGTCAAGGGGCACGGCATCCAGAAGGGCATCACCCAGCAGTGGCGCGGCGAGGAGTACGTCATCGACCTGCTCCCCAAGATCGCGATCATCGCGGTCGTCCACGACCACGAGGTGCAGGACTGCCTCGACGCGATCGTGAAGGCCGCCCGTACCGACCGTATCGGCGACGGAAAGATCTTCGTCTCGACGGTCGAGGACGCCATCCGAATCCGGACCGGCGAGAGCGGCCCGGAAGCGCTGTAGACGGCTGAAACGCGGCGACCCCGACCTCGCCGCGACAGCATACGGAAGGGCGGGCCTCCAGGCCCGCCCTTCTCGCTTCACCCCGCGTCCGCAGGGTGGTCGGATACCGAGACCGGGATGCCCTTCGCTTCGCCCGAGGAACCCCTCCAAAAGGCTATTCTGGGGGACTCTTGACCGCTTGTTTCCCGGGGCGGTCGCATCCCTCGCAAATCCTCGGGCTTATGCCGAGATCCCGGCGGCCATCGATCCAAGCGTGCACTCCGTCCGATTCCATTCGGACGGGAACGAACCGACGAACCAGTGACGTACGAACCGAACTTACTACCTACGAGCCGTCGGGAACCTTCTTCTGACATCCCGGTGGTGTGTTCTCATGTCGCGTGGGCACCTCTTGCCGGTCTCCCTTCCGCGGTGGCGACGCCGTTGGCCGCCCTTGTGGGCTGTATACCCCGCTCAACGCAGGCCTGTGGATAAATACGACGAGCGGCCCCCAAAGGAGGCCGCTCGGCTGCATACTTTCGACGAACGCGCACATATTCGATCTGCGGACGAGCCAGCAGGCGCTACTTGAGCTGATCCAGAGCGGCCGTGAGCTGCTGCTCGGTCTGTCCGCCGATGATGGTCCCTGCCTGCACGCCATCGCTGTTGACCAGCACGAAGGTCGGCACCGCGGTGATTCCCAGCTGGTTTGCCAGCTCGACCGCGGACGGATCGGTCTCGGCGTTCAGCCTGCGGAACTCCACCTTGCCTTCGTAGGTCTTCTCGAGCCTCTCGACCAGAGGCTTCATCTCGACACAGGTGGGTCAACTGTCGGTGTAGAACTCCACGAACACCGGCTTGCCGTTGGTGGGTATCTTCGCCCCCGAAGAGGACGCGCCGCCTGTGTCGAGCTTGCCGTTCCACGCCTGAATGCCGGCGGCGAAGTGTTTGATGTCGGTGAAACCCATCGACTGCATCGTCTGGACGGCGGTGGCCGAACGCGCACCGGTGGCGCAGTACACGAGGTACGCCTTGTCGCGGTCCCAGCTCTGCGCGGACGTCGCGATCTGGTCCACGGGCACGTTCACCGCGCCGGGGATGTGGCCCATCTGGTACTCGCCGGCGGTCCTGACGTCGACGATCTGTGCGCCGGCGTCTATCGCCTCTTGCGCGCCGGCCGCGTCGACGTTGACGACGCCGCCGCCCTTGGGCTTGAAGGCGAATACCAGTACCGCGATGACGGCGAATCCGACGAGGACCCAGAGGATCAGCTTGGGATCGACTTTGGGTCCGCCTGAGCCGTTGGGCGCGGCCGCCCTCGCACTCGTGTTCTTCTTGGTGGCGCTCACATCTGCTCCTTGCTCCCGATCGCGGGGCCGAGTATACCCCGCAGGGTATCGCTGGCGCAACGGCCCGAACTCGTATCCCGCACACGGGCATAAAGACATGCGACACCCTTGCAGAGCAAACGCGTGACCACCTCGGGCGAGACGGCCCGTACGGCGGCGAGGAGCACCATGACCGGACACCGCCCAGAGCCCGGCACACAGGCGCACGTCGACACCGACGCGCCGCTGCGTGGCGAGCTGCTCTCGGCCGACCGGCTGGCCGACGAGGCGCGCGGCATCGCGGCGACCCAGAGGAGCACGACGTCCCACCAGCCGCGGTCCACGCCCCTGATCCCGCTGGTTCAGCGAGCCGCCGCGGACCTGTCGGCCGACAACTCCTTCCTCACGCGCTGCGCCCGCTCGGGCAGGGGCGTCTCGCCGGCGGGCGAGTGGCTTCTCGACAACTTCTACCTCGTCGAAGAGCAGGTCCTCCTCGTGCAGGAAGACCTTCCGGCCCACTATGGGAGCGAGCTCCCCCGGCTGACGGCCGGCGCCTTCACCGGCTTCCCCCGCATCTACGAGGCGCTGCTCGCGCTCGTCGCGCACACCGACTCGCGGCTCGACGAGGAGTACCTGCTCGCGTTCGTCGACGGCTTCCAAGACGTCTCGGCCCTGACGATCGGCGAAGTGTGGGCCGTGCCGATCATGCTGCGCATCGCGCTGGTCGAGAACCTGCGCCG
>CAZCRB010000048.1:0-5801 GCA_964500985.1 uncultured Eubacteriales bacterium | reverse complement strand
CGTCGCGGTCGACCACCAGCAGCGCCAGGCCGCCGACCAGGTCTCGATCGCCAACTCCATCACGAGTGTCCGCTGGCTCGATGCCCTGGACTGGCGCGCGTTCTTCGAGCGCGTGTCGCTGGTCGAAGCGGTTCTGCGACGCGATCCCGCTCAGACCTACCCCGTGATGGACTTCGAGAGCCGCGACCGCTATCGGCACACGTTGGAGCTGATGGCGCGCCGGTGTCCGCTCGGCGAGCCCGAGCTGGCCGAGCGGGTCGTCGCGATGGCCGGTGCCGCGCTGGCCGACGACGCGTCCGACGAGGTGGCGGGGCACGTGGGCTGGTGGCTCATCAGCGAAGGCCGCCTCGAGCTCGAAGCCGAGGTGGGCTACCGGCCGCTGCGCAGGGAGCGGATCCACCGCGGGCCGCTCGCGCGGCGCGGGCTTCTCTACGGACTGCTCCTCGCGGCGATCACCGTGCCGCTCCTCGCGCTGTTGGGCTGGTTCGCTGTCGCCAGCGGCGCGGCGTGGTGGGCCGTGTTCGTCCTGCTCGTGATCGCCACACCTCCGCTGGGCGAGGTGTCGCTCGCGCTGGTGAACCGCATCAGCGCGTGGGTCTACCCGGCCCGCGTGCTGCCCAAGCTCGACTTTCGCGAGCCGCTCTCCGAGGCTCACCGCACTCTGGTGGTCGTTCCCGCACTCCTCTCGTCGATCCAGACGACTCGCACCGTCATCGAGAATCTCGAGATCGCGTATCTGGCGAACCGAGACGTGAACCTCGGGTTCGCGCTGCTCGGCGACGTGCGGGCGTCCGATGAACCGGTGCGTCCCGATGACGCCGAGATCGTCGAGGCCGCGGTCCGGGGCATCTCCGAACTCAACGAGCGCTACGAGGCCGAGCACGGACTCCGGCCGTTCCACCTTCTGATCCGCGAGCGCAGCTACGTCGAGTCCGAGGGCGTCTGGATGGGCTGGGAGCGCAAGCGCGGCGCTCTCGTGGAGCTCGTGCGCGAGATGCGCGGCGAGCCGAGAACCTCGCTCACGACCAAGCTCGGCGACACCGACTTCCGCCACTCGGCGACGTTTCTGTTGACGCTCGATGCCGACACCGTGCTGCCGCGCGACGCGGGACGGAAACTCGTCTGCTCGATCGCGCACCCGCTCAACCGCGCTCGGTGGAGCCGCGGTGAGCCGCGGGTCACGGCCGGCTACGGCCTGATCCAGCCGCGTGTGTCGATGACGCTGCCGGGCTCGCGGCGCAGCCTGTTCGCCCACCTGCACTCGGGCACCACCGGCGTGGACCCCTACGCGATGGCCGTCTCGGACACGTACCAAGACGTCTTTGGCGAAGGGTCGTTCACCGGCAAGGGGATCTTCGAGGTCGACGTCTTCGCCGGCGTGCTCGAAGGGCGCTTCCCGGACAGCACGCTTCTCTCGCACGATCTGATCGAGGGCTCGTTCCTGCGCTCGGGGCTCGCCAGCGACGTGGAGGTGCTCGACGACTATCCCGCGAACTACCTTGCCGCGGCCTCGCGGCTTCACCGGTGGATCCGGGGCGATTGGCAGACGACCCCGTTCCTGGGCAACCGCGTGCGCGGACAGAGCGGCGCGCTCACCCGGAATCCGCTGACGGGGCTGCACCGCTGGAAGATCCTCGACAACCTCAGGCGCTCGCTCGTCGCCCCCGCCCTGCTCGTGCTGTTCACCCTGGGATGGCGGCTGGTGCCCGCGGCGGGCGCCTCGTGGCCGCTGGTGCTGGCATTGGTGGTCCTCTTCCCGGCGTACTTCTCGTTCGCCAACGCGGTGGTGGGGCGGCCGCGCACCGTCAGCATCGGCGAGGCCCTGCCGGCGATATGGCGCGACTTGGCCCTCGACACGCAGCGCGGGCTGCTCGCGCTGTGCACCGTCCCGCATCAGGCATGGCTCGCGACCGATGCGGCCGTCCGGGCCGCGTGGCGGCTGCGCGTCTCGCACCGCAAGCTGCTCGAGTGGGAGACGGCGGCGGACGCCGAAGTACGAGCGGGGACGACCGCCGCGGCGTTCTGGCGCGCGCTCGGACCGTCCGTGGCGTTCTCGCTCGTGGCGCTGGCGATCGGCGCGGTCGGCCAACCCCCGCGCGTCGCTGCGGCCCTGGCCGTCGCGGCCGTGTGGCTGAGCGGACCGTTTGTCGCGTGGCGGGTTTCCCGGCCTCTCGAGGAGCCGGCGCCCGGCGAGCTCGATGCCGCGCAGCGCAAGGCGATCAGGCGCATCGCGCGAAAGACGTGGCGCTTCTTCGACGCGTTCGTCGTCGCCCAGGGCCACGATCTCGCGCCCGACAACTTCCAGGAGTCGCCGAGCGGCGTCATGGCCTGGCGCACGTCGCCGACCAACATCGGACTCCAGCTGCTGACGTACCTCAACGCCCACGACCTCGGTTATCTCACCGTCGGCGGGCTCGTCGAACGCGTCTCGGCGACGCTGAACACGATGGCGGGACTCGAGCGCTTCCGGGGCCACTACTACAACTGGTACGACATCCAGACACTCGAACCGCTCCGGCCGGCCTACGTCTCCACCGTGGACTCGGGCAACTTGGCCGGCCACCTGCTGGTTCTGCGCGTGGGCCTGCTCGAGGCGAGCGAGGGCCCGCTGCTCGGGGCCCAGCTGATAGACGGGATCGCCGACGCCGTCCATCTGGCCCTCGAAGACCTCGTCTCCGAGCAACACCGGCTCGGCCCGGCCGACGAGGTCCGCCGCTTGCGCGAGGCCCTCGACGGGATCGAGCGCACCCTCGATCTCACCGACCCGCCGCGCGACGTGGGCGAGTGGGCGGCGTTGTTGCGACGGCTCGAGGACTCGGTGGCCGGTTGCGAGGAGGCGCTCGGCCGCATCGACGAGCCGACAGCCGACGCGGAGCCCGGACCGCGCCCCGAGCTGGCGCCCGACAGCCCGCCCGTGCCGTTCACGGCCTGCGAGCGGCTACGCGCGTCGGTCGCCGATGCCGCGCGGGCCGTGCGCAGCGCGCGATCCCTGCTCGACGAGCTCGCCCCGTGGGCCGAGCTGATCGGCAACGCGCCGGCGTCGGCGCGCACCCGGCCCGAGCTGGCCCCGCTGTTCGACTTCGTCCCCTCGCTGGTCGGGCTGGCCGAGGGGCTGCTGCAGGTGCTCCAGTGCCTCGACGACATCGAGGTCGCGCAGGGCCCCAACCCTTCGTCGGCGTGGGCCGCCGAGCTCGCCGGGGCGATCCGGGGGTCTCGGCAACAAGCGATCGAGCTGCTCGCGCGGCTGCGCCTCGACGCCGACATCGCCCGCGAGATGTGGGAGCACACCGACTTCCGGATGCTGTACGACACCCATCGGCAGCTCTTCTCCATCGGCTACAACCTCTCCGAGGGCCGGCTCGACACGAGCTACTACGACCTGCTCGCCAGCGAGTGCCGGCTCGCGAGCTTCCTCGCCGTGGCCAAGGGCGACGTCGGCCAGGAGCACTGGTTCCGCCTCGGACGGGCGCTGACCTCGACCGGGCAGGGGCGCGCGCTCGTCAGTTGGAGCGCCTCGATGTTCGAGTACCTGATGCCGCTGCTGGTGATGCGGGATTGGCCGGGCACGCTGCTCGACGAGACGTACAGCGCCGTGGTCGCGCGCCAGATCGCCTACGGGCGCGAGCGCGGGGTGCCCTGGGGTGTCTCGGAGAGCGCGTTCAACGCCAAAGACGCACAGCTGACCTACCAGTACCAGGCGTTTGGCGTGCCGGGCCTCGGGCTCAAGCGCGGGCTGTCCGACGATGTGGTCGTCGCCCCGTACGCCACGATCCTCGCGCTGCCGATCGCGCCCGCCCAGGTCATCGCCAACCTCAAGGCGTTCACCAAGGAGGGGGCGGAGGGCCGCTACGGGTATTACGAGTCGCTCGACTACACGGCGGGTCGGGTGCCGGCGGGAACGACACGCGCGGTCGTCCGAGCGTACTTCGCTCACCACCAGGGGATGGCGTTCGCGGCGCTCGGCAATGCGCTCACCGGCGGGCGCATGCAGGACCGCTTCCACTCCGACCCGATGGTCATGTCGGCCGAGCTGCTGTTGCAGGAGCGGGTGCCCCGCAACGTTCAGCTCGTCTCGCCGCACGTCGAGGAGGTGCGCGAGGTCCGCTCGGTGCGCGAGCTGCCGCCGCCGGTCGCTCGCTCGTACCCGACCGCCGACACCCCGGTGCCCGCCACGCACTTCCTGTCCAACGGGCGCTACTCCGTGATGGTCACCAACGGCGGCGGGGGCTACTCGCGCTGGGAGGGGCTCTCGGTCACGCGCTACCGCGAGGACGTGACGCGCGACGTGTGGGGCACCTTCTTCTACGTACGCGACCTCGACACCGAGGCCGCGTTCTCGGCGCCCCACAACCCGCTGCCCGCGCGACCCGACGAGTACCGCGTCACGTTCGCGCCGGACAAGGCCGAGTTCCGACGCGTCGACGGCGAGCTGGAGACGCGCGTCGAGGTCGCCGTATCGCCGGAAGACGACGTCGAGGTGCGCCGCCTCGCGATCACCAACAACGGTCGGGCCGCTCGTCGCCTCGAGGTCACCTCGTACTTCGAGATCGCGCTCACGGCCCAGGGCAACGACCAGGCCCACAAGTCGTTCTCCAACCTCTTCGTCGAGACCGAGCCGCTCTCCGACACGCACGCGGTCCTGTTCACCCGACGGCCACGCCGGGAGGACGAGCAGCGCATTTGGGGCCTGCACCTCGTCGCCTGCGAGCAAGCGCCCTGCGAGTGGAGCTTCGAGACCGACCGCGCGCGGTTCCTTGGACGCTTGCGCGGGGTCGACGACCCCCAGGCGGTCACGGACGGCGGCCCGCTCTCCGGCTCGCACGGCGCGGTGCTCGACCCGTGCTGCGCGCTGCGGCGCACCGTGGCGGTCGGCCCCGGCGAGACGGTGCGGCTGGTGTTCGCCACCGGCGTCGCCGACTCGCGCGACGCGGCGCTGCGTCTGACCGAGAAGTACCACGACGTCCGCAGCGCACAGCGCGCGATAGACCTCGCCTGGACCGCGGCCCAGCTCGAGCTGCGCGACCTCGGCATCACCCCGGCGGAGGCCGTCGTGCTCGAGCGGCTCGCGTCGCGCCTGCTGCTCACCGACCCGCACTCCCCGCTCAAGACCAAGACCCCGGTCGAGAACGGCCTGCCGCTGTCCGGGCTCTGGTCGATCGGCGTGTCGGGCGACAATCCCGTGCTGCTCGTGCGCGTCGAGGAACTCGAGCACACGCCGCTCGTGCGCCAGGCGCTGCTCGCCCACCAGTACTGGCGCCACAAGGGGCTCATCGCCGATCTCGTGATCCTCAACGCGCGGCCGACGGGATACGCCGACGAGCTGGACGACCGGCTGCGCCTGCTCGTCCGCACGGGCCACGCGCTGCAGCTGCTCGACAAGCCCGGCGGCGTCTTCCTGCGCCGCAGCGACCAGATGCACCCTGACGTCCTCAACCTGCTGCGCTCCGTCGCCCGCGCCACGCTCGAGGGCGACGGCGGCTCCATCGAGCTGCAGCTCAACCGCCGCGCGAAGCGGCCCGAGCCGCCGCCGGCGTTCCGCCCGACGCGCGCGCCGCGCACGCACACCCCCGTGCCGTTCGTGCGCCCGCAGCTGCGCTTCGACAACGGGCTCGGCGGGTTCGATCCCAAGGCGGGCGAGTACCTCATCGTGCTCGAAGAGGGCGACGCGACCCCCATGCCGTGGATCGACGTGCTCGCGAACCCGGACTTCGGCTGCACCGTCTCGGAAGCGGGCGTGGGCTGCACGTGGGCGCTCAACAGCCACGAGAACCGCATCACCACCTGGAACAACGACCCCGTCA
>CAZCRB010000047.1:0-12074 GCA_964500985.1 uncultured Eubacteriales bacterium | reverse complement strand
AGGACGTCTTCTTCTGCACCGCCGACATCGGCTGGATCACGGGCCACAGCTACGTGGTGTACGGCCCGCTGTGCCTCGGCGGCACCTCGCTCATGTTCGAGGGCGTGCCCACGTATCCGGATGCGGGCCGTTTCTGGCAGATCATCGAGAAGCACGGCGTGAACCAGTTCTACACCGCTCCCACGGCTATCCGCGCGCTCATGAAGTCCGGCGATGACTTTCCGGCCAAGTACGATCTCACGAGCCTGCGCGTCCTCGGCACGGTCGGCGAGCCGATCAACCCCGAGGCGTGGATGTGGTACTGGCGCAACATCGGCCGCAGCGAGATCCCGATCGTCGACACCTGGTGGCAGACCGAGACCGGTGGCCACATGATCACGAACCTTCCGGGCTGCACCCCGATGAAGCCGGGCTCCGCGACGCTGCCGTTCTTCGGCATCAAGCCGATCATCATGAACGAGGACCAGACGGTGACCGAGCAGGGCGGCGGCGGCCGTCTGTGCATCGACTATCCCTGGCCGAGCATGCTGCGCGGCACCTGGGGCGACCCTGAGCACAACCGCGTACGCGAGGTCTACTTCTCGACGTTCCCCGGCAAGTACTTCACGGGTGATGGCTGCCGCCAGGACGCGGACGGCTACTACTGGCTGCTCGGCCGCGTCGATGACGTCATCAACGTGTCCGGACACCGCATGGGCACCGCCGAGGTCGAGTCCGCGCTCGTGAGCCAGAGCTCGGTCGCCGAGGCCGCCGTCGTCGGCTTCCCGCACGACATCAAGGGTGAGGGCATCTACGCCTACGTCATCCTCAAGTCGGGCGAGGAGCCGAGCGATGACCTGCGCAAGATCCTGGTGGGTCACGTGCGCAACGAGATCGGGCCGATCGCGACGCCGGACTACATCCACTTCGTGCCGGAGCTGCCCAAGACCCGTTCGGGCAAGATCATGCGGCGCATCCTGCGCAAGGTCGCCGCGGGCGAGCGCGATATGGACGCTTTTGGCGACACCTCGACGCTTGCCGATCCGAGCATCGTCCAGATCATCGTGGACACCGCACCGGACGCCTAGTCACAACCGTACGCATGGGCGAGACCCCGTCTGATCGTGAGGCGGGGTCTCGTTGCGTCTACGCCTGAACGATGATTAATGCGCCTCCCCATGCGGGCGCGTGCGTGATACTATTGTGCGTCGGTGCGCGGGCTCTGTCGCGCCCGCCGGTGCACCGGTTCCTCTACTTGAAAGGATCTCCGCCGCATGGCCTACAACGACCTCTTCCTTCGCGCTGCCCGTAACGAGAAGATCGAGCGCACTCCTGTGTGGATGATGCGCCAGGCCGGACGCTACATGGCCGAATACCGCGCCATCCGCGAGAAGCACGGCTTCCTTGAGATGTGCGGGAACCCCGACCTCGCCGTCGAGGTGACGATGCAGCCGGTCGACCTCGTGGGTGTCGACGCCGCGATTCTGTTCTCCGACATCCTCGTGGTGTTCCCGGGCATGGGCCTGGACCTCGAGTTCAAGAGCGGTGTCGGCCCGATCATCAACAACCCCGTGCGCACCCTCGCCGACGTCAAGAACCTCGGCATCTCCGATCCGATCGCCGATACCGGCTACGTGATGGATGCCATCAAGATCCTGCGCCGCGAGCTCGAGAACAAGGTGCCGCTCATCGGTTTCGCCGGTGCGCCCTTCACGCTGGCCAGCTACGCGATCGAGGGTCGCGGCACGCGTGACTACGAGGTCTGCAAGGCCCTCATGTGGAACGAGCCCGAGGCGTGGGCCGAGCTCATGAACAAGTTCTCCGACACCGTCATCGCCTACCTCAACGCGCAGATCGATGCCGGCGCGCAGACGGTCCAGCTCTTCGACAGCTGGGTCGGCTACGTCGCCCCCTACGACTACGAGCGATTCGTCCTGCCGTACAGCAAGCGCGTCCTGGCCGAGGTCAAGGCCCACGGCCAGAAGGTCGTCGACGGTGGCGTCCCGGTCATCCACTTCGCCAACGGTGCGACCTCGATGATCGATCTCGTGCAGCAGGCCGGCGGCGACGTCGTGGGTGTCGACTGGCGCCTCGACATGGCCAAGGCCGTCGAGCAGATCGACGCCAAGTTCGCGATCCAGGGCAACATCGATCCCGTTGCGCTGTTCGGCTCCGAGGACGCCCTGCGCGATCAGGTCGTCCACATCCTCGAGGCCGTCGGCGATCGCCCGGGTCACATCTTCAACCTCGGCCACGGCATCCACAAGACGAGCGACCCGGACATGGCCCGCGCTCTCGTGCGGATCGTGCACGAGGAGTCCGAGCGCATCCGCGCCGGGAAGTAGCCATGGCGACCAGCGGCGTTCTGCTCACAGCTTTTGGCGGTCCCGACTCGCTTGATGCGGTGCGGCCGTTCATGTGCAACCTCATGGGCCGCGAGCCCTCCGACGAGCTCGTCGAGCGCGTCTGCCGTCGCTATCTCGCCATCGGCGGCGCCTCGCCGCTTCCCGAGATTGCGGCGGGCATCGCGAACCGCCTCGCCGAGTTCCTGTCCGAGGCGGGCACGCCCGCGCCGGTCGAGGTCGGCATGCGCTACTGGGACCCCTTCATCGCCGACGGCCTCAAGCGGCTCGTCGACCAGGGGTGCGATCGCGTTGTTCTCGCATCGCTCTCGCCGTTCGAGAGCAAGGTCGCATCGGGTGCGTGCCGTGAGGCCGTGCTGGCCGCCGTCGAGGAGATGGGCGGTGGCATCGAGGTCGTCGAGGCCCCGCTCGCGGGCGACCTCGACGAGTTCGCGGAGTTTCTCGCCGGGGCGACCGCCGCGTCGATCGAGCAGCTCGAGCCGAACGAGGGCGTGATCGTGGCCTTCACCGCGCACAGCCTTCCCGAGGCGGACCTCGTCGAGAACGACCCGTACGTCGAGGGGCTCACGCGCCTCGCGTCCTACGTCGCGGCACAGCTCGGCATGGCCGACGGCCAGCCCGACGCGGGTGCGCCCATGTTCGAGCGGTTCCGCTCGTTCGGGACCGCCCAGGCACCGCGCGCGTGGTTCCTCGCATACCAGTCCAAGGGCAACAAGCCCGGCGCCTGGCTCGGTCCGGAGCTCGAGGACCTCATCGACGAGGCGGCCGAAGTCGGCGTCAGCGGCATCGTGGTATGTCCGATCGGCTTCATGACCGACCACATGGAGACGCTCTACGACCTCGACATCGTGGCCGCCGACCGTGCGCTCACGCTCGGGCTCGAGTTCATGCGTGCGCCCGTTCCCAACGACGACGACAACGTCGTCGAGGCCTACGCTCGCAAGATCTCCGCACTCATCTAGGACCGAAGCGGCGGCGTGCCGGCACGCGCTCCGCACTGACGTACGACGCAAGGAGCGACTGTGACCAAGCGCGTCATCATCATCGGCGGTGGAGTTGCCGGACTCGGCGCCGCATACAAGATCAAGAGGTCGGCGGATGCCGGCCACGACGTGGACTTCGTGCTCGTCGAGAAGGACGAGCGCCTCGGCGGTTGTCTCGTCACCGAGCACATCGCCGACCCGGAGACGGGGGAGCGCTTCATCGTCGATGGTGGCTCGGACGCGTTCATCACGTCCAAGCCCGGCGTGCACCGTGTCGCCAAGATGCTCGGCATCTTCGACGACGAGGTCCGCACCTGTGACGAGAACAAAAAGACGCTGATCGCCAAGAACGGCAAGCTCGTGGAGCTGCCCGACGGCATCATGATGTTCGCGCCGACCAAGCTCGTGCCGCTCGCCACCACTTCGCTCTACTCCTGGCCGGCCAAGTTCCGCATGGCGCTGGATCTGGTCATCCCGCGCAAGGAGAAGTGGGCGCCTGGCGAGACGGCCCAGCAGCACGACGAGACCCTCGAGAGCTTCGTGGTGCGCCGCATGGGCCGCGAGTCTCTCGACCGGCTCGCCGAGCCCCTCGTGGGCGGCGTGCACGCGTCAGACCCCGCCAAGATGTCGCTCGCCGCGACGTTCCCCAACCTGCTCGAGATGGAGCAGGAGCACGGCTCGCTCGTCCGGGGCTTCCTCTCGCAGCGCAAGCTGGTCGAGGAGCAGAAGCGCAAGCATCCGCCCAAGCCGGGCGCCAAGCGCTTCACGTTCTTCTCGAGCTTCCACGACGGCATGCAGTTCTTCATCGAGAAGCTCGCCGACGCTGCCGGCCGTGACCGGATCCGCACGGGCGCGGGCGCCGAGAAGGTCGAGCGCGCCGAGGACGGGACGTGGCGCGTGACGCTGACCGATGGCGAGGTCCTCGTGGGAGACGCCGTGATCATCGGCACCCCCGCGTGGGCGACCGCGGCCATGCTCGGCGACATGGATGCACGCGTGACCGAGCTGCTGTCTTCGATCCCGTTCTCGTCTTCGGCCACCGTGCCGATGGCGTTCGCGGAAGAGGACTGCCCGTTCGACACCAAGTTCTTCGGGATCCTCGTCCCGCTCATCGAGAACCGCCCGCTCATGGCCGTGACGATGTCGTCGGCCAAGTGGCCGGACCGCGCGCCGCAGGGGCGGGTGCTGCTCCGCGGATTCGTCGGCGGGCCGCGCAACCAGGAGATCATGAAGGGCACCGACGAGGAGCTCATCGAGATCGTCCGCCGCCAGCTGGTCGACATGCTCGGGCTGAAGGCCGACGCCAAGCCGCTGTTCGCGCGGGTCTTCCGCTGGACGATGGGCATGCCGCAGTACACGATGGGCCACCTCGACCGCATGGACGAGCTCGAAGCGCGGATCGACGAGGTCGGCGGTCTCGCGCTCGCCGGCGGCAGCTACCGGGGCGTCGGGATACCCAACTGCCTCGAGAGCGGCGAGAAGGCCGTCAGCAAGGTGCTCAACGAGCTCGGGATCGACCTCGCAGAGGATCACGTCGAGGAGAAGCGCGTCTGGTAGCAACGTGCGCGACCGTGCGCACCGTGTAACGCAACAGGGGGGCGCGAGAGCGCCAGTGAACCGGCAACAGGAAGGATGCACGTGAAGAAGGTCATCGTCATCGGAGGCGGCGTCGCAGGGCTCGGGGCAGCGTACAAGGTGCGCCGCGCGGCCGAAGCCGGCCACGACGTGGACGTAGCGCTCTACGAGAAGGACACCCGCATCGGCGGCAAGGTCGCCAGCGAGTTCGTCGCAGACGAGTGGGGCCCTGAGCATGACGGTGCCCGCTTCGTCGTCGACGGCGGCCCGGACTGCTTCCTCACGGAGAAGCCGGCCATCCACCGTATCGCCAAGCTCCTCGGGTTCTTCGACGACGAGCTTCCCACCGACGATGCGCGCAAGAAGACGCTCATCTTGTCGCGCGGGCGCCTGTTCGAGATGCCTGACGGCGTCATGATGTTCGCCCCGACCAAGTTCGTGCCGTTCGCGACCACCGGGCTGTTCAGCTGGCCCGGCAAGATCCGCATGGCGATGGACCTGTTCATCCCGCCCAAAGAGGTGCCGGAAGGCGAGCTCAACGACGAGACCCTCGAGAGCTTCGTCGTCAGGCGCATGGGTCGCGAGTGCCTCGACCGTCTCGCGGAGCCTCTCGTGGGCGGCGTACACGCTTCCGACCCTGCGGTGATGTCGCTGGCCGCCACCTTCCCGCGCCTGCTCGAGATGGAGCAGAACTACGGTTCGCTCATGCGTGGATTCCTCGCCGCGCGCAAGAAGGTCGAGGAGATGAAGAAGAAGTATCCGCCGCAGCCCGGCGCCAAGCCCAAGACGTTCTTCACGTCGCTCAACAACGGCATGAAGCAGCTTCCCGAGGCGATGGCTGCTGCCGTCGGAGCCGATCGCGTCCACACCGGCAAGGCCGCGTCCTCGATCGCGCGCACCGACGATGGCGCCTACGTCGTCACGTTCGACGACGGCTCCACCGACACCGCCGACGCGGTCATCATCGCGACCGAGTCCTGGGCTGCCGAGAAACTCGTGCGCGGCGTCGACGAGGAGATCGCCAACAACCTCGCCGCGATCCCGACCAGCTCGTCGGCGACCGTCTCGATGGCGTTTCGCGAGTCGGAGGTCGGCATCGACATGAACGCGTTCGGCGTGCTCGCGCCGATGGTCGAGAACCGCGCGCTGCTCGCGGCGACCTACTCGTCCACCAAGTGGCCGGGGCGCGCGCCCAAGGGCAAGGTGCTGTTCCGCGGGTTCGTCGGCGGACCCCACAACCAAGACATCCTCGAGAAGTCCGATGAGGAGCTTTTCGACGTCGTTCTCTCGGAGTTCCGCTCGATCCTGGGCCTGAACCCCGAGGCGCAGCCGCTGTTCAAGAAGATCTTCCGCTGGAACGGCGGCATGCCGCAGTACACGCTCGGGCACCTCGACCGGGTGGCGCAGATCGAGGAGCGCTCCGCGGCGACCCCGGGACTCGCGCTCGCGGGCGGCTCGTATCGTGGCGTCGGACTGCCCAACTGTATCGAGAGCGGCGAGAAGGCCGTCAGCAAGGTCCTGGGCGACTGGGACATCGCACTCGAAGAGGACGCGGTCGAGGAGAAGCGGGCGTACTGACGGCCGTCGGCCGCCCTACTTCACGGCCCCGATGATCTCGAGCATGCGAGCGTGGAGCGCAGGGTTCGCCACGCAGATGCTCTGTGCTGCAGATGTCCAGGCGCGGCCGTCCACGTCGGTGACGGTCGCGCCTGCCTCTGCGCAGATCACCGCACCGGCGGCCATGTCCCAGGGCTTGAGGTAGTACTCCCAGAAGCCATCGGCCCGACCCGCGGCGACGTGGCAGCAGTCGATCGCCGCAGAACCGTCACGCCGTATGCCGTGCACCGGGGCGCGCAGGAAGGCCGCGAGCACGGCGAGCTGCCGGTCGAGCGGCGCACCGCGGTCGTAGGGAAACCCGGTCACCAGCAGCGCGTCGGTGACGCTCGCCGCGCCGGACACCGCTATGCGCGCGCCATCGCGCCAGGCGCCCTCGCCGACGGCAGCGCAGTTCATCTCGTCGAGCGCGGCATTGTACACGGCCCCGGCGACGGGCAGGCCGTCACGCAACAACCCCACTGCCACCGAGTAGCAGGGGAACCCGTGAAGGAACGAGGTGGTGCCATCGAGCGGGTCGACCACCCAGACCTCCGACTCGTCGAGCGAGGCCTTATCGACGCCGAGCTCAGCGTGCACCTCGTCCTCCTCGCACAGGACGCGGGCGCCGGGCAGCGCAGCGAGCAGCGCCTTGACGGTCGCGAGTCCTGAGGCGATGTCGCTCTCGGTCACGAAGTCGGTGGGTGAGCCCTTCGAGCGAACGGCGCCCACGCGCCCCGCGCGCGATCGCAACACGGTGCCGCCGGCACGCGCGGCGTCTTGCGCGGCCTTGAGTTCCTGCTGACCCACTGTGGCTCCCCTCGGGCATAATCCATTCGTCCCGACCAGTGTAGCGCGCGCCGCGCTCTGGGCCTGTCAACGAGGAGACGCCGTGTTCAATCGTGGAGTGACCGAAGAACTGACAGCCGAGCAGCTCGACGCTCTTCGCGCTCGCGCACTCAGGGCACGGGGTGCCGTGCTGACGGCGACAACTCTCGCCGCGTCGGGGCATCCGGGCGGCTCCTTCTCGTCTATGGAGATGTACACGCTGCTGTACTCGACCGCGCGACTGCGCCCCGAGCAGCCGCGCTGGGACGGGCGCGACCGCATCGTCGTCTCGCACGGCCACACCTCGCCCGGGGTCTATGCGGCGCTCGCGCAGGCGGGATTCTTCGATTCCGCCGAGTTCGAAGCCCACTTCCGGCAGGTCGGCAGCGTGTTCGAAGGGCACGTGGAGCGTTCGGTCCCTGGGGTCGAGTGGTCGACCGGCAACCTCGGACAGGGGCTGTCGGCCGGTGTGGGGATGGCCTTGGGTGCGCGACTGACGAAAGCGGACTGGCACACGTTCGTGGCCATGAGCGACGGCGAGCAGATGAAGGGCCAGGTCGCCGAGGCGCGCCGTCTCGCCGTCCGCGAACGGCTGGGTTCGATCACCGCCCTGGTCGACTGGAACCGCGTCCAGATCTCGGGTCACACCGACGAGGTGATGCCAGTGGCGATCGCCGAGGACTGGAAGGCCGATGGCTGGGCCGTCTACGAATGTGACGGACACGACATCGCTGCACTGCACGCGGCACTTGTCGCCGCAGTCGAGGACGGGGTTCCCAGCGTCGTTCTCGCGCACACGCTCATCGGCAAGGGAGTCTCGTTCATGGAGGACCTGCCGGAGTTCCACGGCCGGGGGCTGACTGGCGAGGAGTACGCGGCCGCCATGGCCGAGCTGGAACTCGACCCCGGCTCGCTCGACAGGGCGCGCGAGGCCCGCCCGGGCGCATGCGCAGTGGATGCGCTGCCCCACCTCACCCCGGCGGTGGCGGTTGCCGAGGGCGAGCCGCACACGTACGGGCCCGGCGTCGTCTCGGACAATCGTGGTGCGTGGGGCAAGGCGCTCGTCTCGCTGGCCGAGGCCAATCCGGTGTTGCCGATTGCGGTCTTCGACTGCGACCTGGCGGTCAGCGTCAAGACCGACGGGTTCGCCCGAGTGCGGCCGGAAGGGTTCATCCAGTGCGGGGTGGGCGAGCACAACGCGGCGACGGCCAGCGGCGCTTTGTCGAGCGTGCCGGGAGTGCTGTCGTTCTGGAGTGACTTCGGCGCGTTCGGCATCGACGAGGTCTACAACCAGCAGCGCCTCAACGACATCAACGGCGCGGCGCTCAAGCTCGTGGTGACCCACTGTGGACTCGATGTGGGCGAGGACGGCAAGACGCACCAGTGCATCGATTACGTCGGCGCGCTGCGGGACTTCTTCGGGTGGAAGGTGATCGTGCCGGCCGACCCGAACCAGACCGACCGTGCGGTGCGTGCGGCAGCGCAGCTGCAGGGCAACGTCTGCGTCGCGATGGGGAGGAGCAAGCTGCCCACGATCGTGGACGAGGAAGGCGAGCCGCTGCTCGGCCGCGAGTTCCGCTACGGCGAGATCGTGTGGGCGCGCAGGGGTGCCGACGCGACGGTCCTCGTGATGGGGACCCCGTCTGCCGCCGCCGTCGAAGCCGCCGACCTGCTGCGGGCCGAAGGGGTGAGCGTCGGCGTCGCGGTGGTCGCCTGCCCGCTCGATCTCGACTACACCGCGATGCGCGACGCCGCGCAGACGCGCCTGCTCGTGACCGTGGAGGACCACAGTGTGCGCAGCGGGCTCGGCCTGTCGGTCGCCGAGTGGCTGGCGGGCCATGCGTGCGCCGCGCGTCTCGTGCGCTTGGGTGTCACGGACTACCGCTCCAGTGGGGCGGCCGCCGAGCTGATGGCCCGAGCAGGACTCGATGTCGCGGGCATCAGCGCATCGATCAGAGAGGCGCTGTCGGTCTCGGACTAGGGCGCCGCGGTCGTCGACCGGAGCGGGTCGCTAGTCAGCGGCGCTGTCGGCCTGCTCGTCGTCGGGGCGCAGCGCGGAGGCGGGCATCGGCGCATAGCTGCGTACGGCGGCGATGATGTCGGCGTCCACGTCGCTGTTCTCGGCCGGTACGGGATCGACACCAAGTTCGCGCAGCTGATCGATCACCGCTGCCACGGCGATGGGCAGGGCCGCCTCGCAGGGTGCGGACAGCTCGAGGACGAACTCCGCGATCTCCTCGATCTGCATGCCGACGATGACGGTCTGCGGCGCTCGGTCGACGAGTGCCGCGGCGCCGAGCACGTCGACGACGCGAACGTCGTGCAGCGAGTGCATGACCTGGTTGGCGGCGAGCTCTTCGGGGGTCAGGATCAGCACGGTGCCGGCCGGATGCTCGGTGTCTCTGACCGCGTCGATCAGGATCAACCGGTCAATGCCGCGAAACAGATCGAGGATCATGTAGCTCATGGTGCCGGCGTCGACGACCTCGACGTTGTCCGGGAACTCGTAGCCATTGAGCAGAAGCTCGACGGCACGCGGTCCGATGCCTTCGTCTCGCATGAGGGCATTGCCGACACCCATGACCAGGATGCGCTCTTCGGCTGACATGATCCTCCAAGATTCGTTGATTCACAGACGGTGTCGTGCGGCTCTCAAGTGTACACGGGCGCATCGGCGTCCGCGCATCGAGCGCGCAAAAGGGGCCCCGGACATCCGGGGCCCCTCTCGGCTCATCCTACGGACTCGGATCACACCGCCGCTACGCGGCCTTGGTGCCCTCCGGGTAGGTCTCTTCCCAGGTGAACATGATCTTGTCGGCGTTGAAGCCGTAGATGTTCGCCAGGTAGACGTGGATGAAGGTGAAGGCGAGGATCGCCCACATCGTCCAGTAGTGGACGATGCGCACCGGCATCAGGTCGCCGCCGCCGCCCGCGTTGAACATGCTCGCGAACCACGCGGTACCTGCCGCGAAGAACGGCATGTTCATCGTGGGGCCCCACAGGCAGAAGCCGGTGTAGGCCGCGAACAGGGTCAGCGGGATCGTGAGGATGTAGGCGAGCTTCTGAAGCGGGTTGTACTTGCCATGGGCCGACTGGTTCTTCCGCAGGAAGAGGTAGTAGCCGATGGTCTTGAAGAACGAGCCCTTGTTGGCCTTCTGCGGCAGGAAGTTGCGCGCGTCCATGCCCACGTCGGTGCCGTCGGCCATGTCCGAGGTCTTCACCGTGAAGGCGAGGACGATGCGCACGACCAGGTTGATGAGCAGCACGAACATCCAGAAGAAGTGCGTGCCACGGGCCACACCCATACCGCCCGGGAAGATCGGGAAGTGGATGTAGAAGCCTGACAGGGTCAGGAACAGCATCGCGCACAGGTTGATCCAGTGCGTGAAGACGAACACCAGCGGGTGCTGGGCGCGAGTGTAGACGTGAGCCATCTACTTCACCCCCCACTTGTTCGTGTAGACGGTGCCGGTCTTACCGCTTTTGCGTTCAATCACGTGAACGCCGCACCCGATTCAAGGATCGAAGCTGCGCGCGATACGAGCGGCCTCCATCGGCTTCTCCACGTCGATACACGGGGCGCCGATGAGCGCCTCTTCCATCGGGCCGCGGACACCATCGGCGTCGCGCGGGCTGATGTCCCACGTCGAGGGAGTGACGACCTGGTAGTTCGCGATGAGCCCGCCACTGACGTTCATGAAGTGGCCGACAGCGCCGCGCGGGGCCTCCCAGAGTCCGGCACCCTTGCCCTCGGTGGCATCGCTCTCCGCGAACAGGGAGACGTCGCCGCCCTTGATCGCGGTGATGAGCTCGGTGACCCACTCGAGCGACCAGTCGGCGACGACCGCGGTCTCGAGGTTGCGGGCCGCGATACGGCCGAGCAGCGAGACGAGGACCTCGGGCTTGCCGGCTGCGCCGAGCTTCTCGAGCGTGGCGTCGATGATCGCCTTGACCGGCTCGGAGCCGTCGAGGTAGGCGACGAGCATACGCGCGAGAGGACCGACCTCCATGGGCTTGCCGTCATAGCGCGGCGCCTTGGCCCACGAGTACTGCTTGTTGACGTCGTAGCCGGGCCACTCGGTCACGGCCTGCGTCGTGCCGTCCTGCGGGTTCTGACCCGAGGGCGACTTGTACCAGGAGTGCTCGACGTACTCGAGGATCTTGTCCGGGGTCGCCGGAGAGACCGTCAGGCCACCGTCCTTGGTGATGACACCGTTGGGCAGGTAGCGGTCCTTCATCTCCATCGACTCACGGTTGAACACGCCCCACGCGAGGAAGTTGCCGACGCCGGCGCCGTAGGAGAGCGCGTCCTTGTAGAACGGCGCGATCGCCAGGGTGTCGGGGATCATCGTGTTCATGACCCAGTCGCGCACGCGCTGGAGACGGAACAGGATGTCGTCGAGCTTCTGCTCGGTGGGAACGAACGCGGTGCCGCCGGGGATCGAGGTCATGAAGTGCGGGAACTTGCCGCCCATGATCGCGATGACGCGCGACGCCTCGGCCTGGATCTCCAGGGCCTCGAGGTAGTGCGCGACGGCGATGAGGTGAAGCTCCGCCGGCATGTCCTGCGCGTAGGCGGGGTGACCGAACCAGCCGTTGGTGAAGATCGAAAGGTCGCCACCCTCGACGAGGGTCTTGAGCTTCTTCTGCACACCGGCGAAGTCGGCGGTCGAGGTGCCGGCGGCCTGCGCGAGCGCATAGGTGTCGGCGATGTTGGCCTCGAGTGCCTTGGCCGGGTCGACGTAGTCGAGAG
>CAZCRB010000046.1:0-12641 GCA_964500985.1 uncultured Eubacteriales bacterium | reverse complement strand
CTGAAGCACAGAGGGCCCCCCGAAGGAGGCCCTCTCATGGTACCGCTGGAACGCCGTTGTCACGGCGCTTCGCCGGCTGGCTAGTCGACGAGCTCCATGATGACCATGGGAGCAGCGTCGCCCTTGCGCGGGCCGAGCTTGAGGATGCGGGTGTAGCCGCCCTCGCGGTTGAAGCGGTCGTTCGCGGCGTCGGTGAAGATCTTCTTCACGAGCGCCTTGTCGCCGAGCGAAGCGATGGACAGGCGGCGAGAGTGCACGTCGCCCTTCTTCGCCCACGTGATGTTCTTCTCGACGAGCGGACGAACCTCCTTGGCGCGAGCCTCGGTGGTCTTGATGCGATCGTTGGTGAGAACCGCGACTGCAAGGCTCTTGAGCATCGCCTTGGTGTGCGATGCGTCGGTGCCGAGCTTGCGGCCCTTCTTGAGGTGCCTCATCTCAGTGAACTCCCGTTACTGCTTCAGGTTGAGGCCCATGGACACGAGCTTGTCCTTGACCTCTTCGATGGACTTCGCGCCAAAGTTGCGGATGTTGAGCAGGTCCTGCTCAGAGCACTCCGTCAGCTGGCCGATCGTGTTGACGCCCTGGCGCTTGAGGCAGTTGTAGGAACGGACCGAAAGGTCGAGCTCCTCGATCGGGGTGTCGAGCATGGACTCGCCCTCGTCGTCCTCCGGACGGAAGATCTCGCCTTCCGGAAGCTCGGTGGCGGCCTGATCGACGAAGAGCATCATGTGCTCGTCGATGATCTTGCCGGCGCGAGCCACTGCGTCGCCAGGATCGACGGCGCCGTTGGTCTCGACTTCGAGGATGAGCTTGTCATAGTCGGTGCGCTGACCCACGCGGGTGTTCTCCACGACGTAGGTGCAACGGTTGACCGGCGAGAACAGCGAGTCGACGGTGATGACGCCGATCGGGTCCTCGGGACGCTTGTTGCGATCCGCCGAAACGTAGCCGCGGCCCGTGCCGATGCGAATGCTCATGTCGAGCTTCCCGCCGTCGTTGAGGTTCGCAACGACGTGCTCGGGGTTAACAAGCTCGAACTCAGCAGGCACCTTGAGGTCGGCTCCGGTCACGGCGCCAGGGCCGGTGACCGAAAGCGTCGCCACCGCATCGCCGGAACCGATCCCGGAGTCGCGGAAGATAAGGCCCTTCACGTTGAGCACGACGTCGGTGACGTCCTCGCGGACGCCCTCGATCGAGGCGAACTCGTGCTGAACACCTTCGACACGGATCGAGGTCGCAGCGGCACCCTGCAGCGACGACAGCAGCACGCGACGCATGCAGTTGCCCAGCGTGTAGCCGAAGCCGCGCTCAAGCGGCTCGACGACGTAGCGAGCGACGCGGTCGTCGATGCGCTCGACCGTGACCTGGGGCCTCATGAACTCTGTCATTAAGCAGCCTCCCTGGCTTCTCGGTCTGGTTACTTAGAGTAGAGCTCGACGATGAGCTGCTCGCGGACCGGCGCGTCGATCATCTCGCGCGTCGGCAGCGACAGGACCTTGCCCTGAAGCTTCTCGATGTCGACCTCAAGCCAGCCCGGAACCTCGATCTTCTCCGACGCGATGAGCGCCGTCTTGATCACGAGGAGGTCCTTGGACTTCGGCGCAACGGAAACCAGATCGCCCGGACGTACGCGATACGACGGGATGTTGACCCGGTGACCATTCACGTGGATGTGATTGTGGCGGACGATCTGGCGCGCCTCGTCACGCGACTTGGCGAGGCCAAGGCGGTAGACGACGTTGTCCAGTCGGCTCTCGAGGATACGCAGCAGGTTCTCACCCGTGATGCCGGTCTGACGGCTGGCGAGGGTGTAGTAGCCCCGGAACTGCTTCTCGAGCAGGCCGTACATACGCTTTGCCTTCTGCTTCTCACGAAGCTGAACGCGGTATTCGCTATCGCGCGGGCGCTTCTTACCGGCCTGACCAGGCGGGTAAGGGCGACGCTCGATGGCGCACTTGTCGCCGTAGCAACGGTCGCCCTTCAGGAAGAGCTTGACCCCTTCGCGGCGGCACAGGCGGCAATCCGCCCCGGTGTAACGTGCCATCTTCTCTTCGGTCCTCTCTGAAGTTAGACCCGGCGGCGCTTGCGCGGCCGGCAGCCGTTGTGCGGAACGGGCGTGCAGTCCTGGATGCTCGAGATCTCGAGTCCGGCGGCCTGCAGGGAGCGAATCGCGGTCTCGCGACCGGAACCCGGCCCCTTCACGAACACGGCGACCTTGCGCAGTCCGTGCTCCTGGGCCATCTTCGCAGCGGCCTCAGCAGCAAGCTGGGCGGCGAACGGCGTCGACTTGCGCGAGCCCTTGAAGCCCACGGTTCCGGCGCTCTGCCAGGAGATCACGTTGCCCGAGGGGTCGGTGATGCTCACGATGGTGTTGTTGAAGGTGCTCTTGATGTGCGCCTGGCCCACCGCGATGTTCTTGCGCTCTGAGCGCTTGAGGCGGGTGCGCACGTTCTTCTTCTTGGCGGCCATTCCTACTTGCCCTTCTTCTTAGCGCCGATCTGGCGACGCGGACCCTTGCGGGTGCGTGCGTTGGTGTGAGTGCGCTGGCCGCGGACCGGGAGGCCCTTGCGGTGGCGCAGGCCGCGGTAGCAGCCGATCTCCATCAGGCGCTTGATGTTCTGCGCGGTCTCGCGGCGAAGGTCACCCTCCACCTTGAGGTTCTTGTCGATGTACTCGCGCAGACGAACGACCTCTTCTTCCGTGAGGTCGCGAACCCGCGTGTCCGGGCTGATCCCGGTGTCACGCAGAGTCTGCTGGCTGGTCGTAAGACCGATACCAAAAATGTAGGTGAGGCCGATCTCGACGCGCTTCTCGCGCGGCAGGTCGACGCCTGCGATACGGGCCACTCGTGCTCCCTCCTAGCCCTGGCGCTGCTTGTGGCGCGGGTTCTCACAGATAACGAGAACGCGGCCATGGCGCCGGATGATCTTGCACTTGTCACACATCTTCTTTACCGAAGGACGTACCTTCATCTTTGCGTCTTCCTTTCGGCGTTACAGATCTATCTCCACGCCCAGCCGCAGGCGGGACTTGTCTTACTCAGGGACACGGTACCGGGAGTGTCCATTCCCGTGGAACGAGCGCTCCCCTACTTGTAGCGATAGGTTATGCGCCCGCGGCTCAGGTCGTAGGGCGAGAGCTCCACGACGACTTTGTCTCCCGGAAGGATGCGAATGTAGTGCATGCGCATCTTGCCCGAAATGTGTGCGAGAACCTTGTGACCGTTCTCCAACTCAACACGAAACATCGCGTTGGGCAGAGGCTCGATCACCGTTCCTTCGAGCTCGATGGCATCGTCGCGCTTCGTCACATACTCTCCGCATCGCTACAGGCATGAATCCGCAAGTGGATATAGTACTTCAACAACAGCTCGCCCGTCCAGACCAAATATGCCCGGTTGCGAGCCAAACCTACTCCGCCGTCAGAACCAGCGGTCCCTGCTCGGTGATCGCCACCGTGTACTCGAAGTGAGCGGACAGCGCTCCATCGGCGGTGACGACGGTCCAGCCATCAGGCAGCGACTCGACCGCAGCCGTGCCCGCGTTCACCATCGGTTCGATGGCGAGCACCATGCCGACCTCGAGCTCGACGCCCGTCCCCCGCCTCCCGAAGTTCGGGACGTTGGGATCCTCGTGCATGGCGCGCCCGATGCCGTGGCCCACATACTCGCGGACCACCGAGAAGCCGGCGTCCTCGGCGACCGCCTGTACCGCGGCACCGATGTCGAACAACCGCCCGCCCGCCACCGCGGCCGCGACGCCCGCATCAAGCGACGCTTCGGTGACTTCGAGAAGGCGCTGCGCCTCCGGGGTCACCGAGCCGACGGCGTAGCTGCGCGCGTTGTCGCCGTAGTAGCCATCGAACACCGCACCCACGTCGACCGAGACGATGTCGCCTTCGGACAACACGACGCTGCGCGACGGGATCCCGTGAACCACCTGCGAGTTGAGCGACGTGCACAGGGTCGCCGGAAAGCCGTGGTAACCCTTGAACGCCGGCACGGCGCCGTCCTCTCGGATGGCCGCCTCCGCGATCGCGTCCAGCTCCGCGGTCGACACGCCGGGCCTGACGGCTTCACCGACAAGACGGAGAGCCCGGGCGCTGATGCGCCCGGCCTCTCTCATCGTCTCGATCTCTCCAGCGGACTTGCGAATGATCACGCGACTCTACGCTTCCAAGACGGCTCGTACGTCCGCCCAGACGACATCGACCGGTCGGTCGCCGTCGATCTCGTGCAGAACGCCCTTTGAACCGTAGTAGTCGACCAGAGGAGCGGTCGAGCGCGCATAGACGTCCAGGCGGTTGCGAACCGTCGCCTCGTTGTCGTCGTCACGCTGGTACAACTCGCCGCCACAAGCGCTGCAGACGGCGCCCTCGGACTCGTTGGTGATCCGGCCGCACTCGCGGCAGGTACGCCGTGAAGTGAGCCGCCCGACGATGACCTCGGGGTCCACGGTGATGGCCACCGCGGCATCGATGCCCTTGCCGAGACCCTCAAGCTCGAGATCCAGCGCCTCGGCCTGAGCCGTGGTACGCGGGAAACCGTCGAGGATGAAACCGGTCTCGGTATCGGACTCCTGAAGGCGGTCCTTGACCAAGCCGATCACAACGGCGTCCGGAACGAGGTCCCCGGCATCCATGTAACGCTTGGCCTCAAGGCCCAACGGCGTCTGGTTCTTGACCGCAGCACGCAGGATGTCACCGGTCGAGATGTGCGGCACGCCGTACGTCTCGATGATCTTGGTGGCCTGCGTGCCCTTACCGGCACCCGGCGCACCCAGCAGAACGATGTTCATCCCTCAGCCTCCCGTGATTCCCTGAGTCCTACTTGAAGAAGCCCTCGTAGTGCCGCATCTTCAGCTGGCTTTCGATCTGCGTCATGGTCTCGAGCGCAACGCCGACCATGATGAGGATCGAGGTGCCGCCGAACTGCGTCACGAGCGGGTCGTTGGTCACGCTGAACACGATCGACGGTGCGACGGCGATGACGCCGAGGAACACCGCGCCGGGGAGCGTGATCCGGTTGAGCACGTTCTCGATGTAGCGGACCGTCGCCGAGCCCGGGCGCACGCCGGGGATGAAGCCGCCGTTCTTGCGCAGGTTGTCCGCAAGGTCGATCGGGTTGAAGACGAGGGCCGTGTAGAAGTAGGTGAAGAACACGATCAGGATGAACTCGAGCGTCCAGTTCACCGGACCGCGCGCCAGGGCATTGGCGATATTCTGCAGCCACTGCTGGTTCGGGAAGAAGTACATGAGCTGGCTCGGGAAGAACAGGATCGCCGAGGCGAAGATGATCGGCACCACGTTGGCGCCGTTGATCTTCAGCGGAATGTACGTCCCCGTACCGCCGTACACGCGACGGCCGACAACCCGCTTCGCGTACTGCACCGGGATGCGGCGCTGCGCGCGGTCCATGTAGACGATCGCGGCGATGACGAACAGCACGATCACCGCGAGCGCGATGGTCATCAGCCCATTGCCGAACTGGAACGACTGCACGATGGCGATGGGGAACCGCGCCACGATGCTGGTGAAGATGATGAGCGACATGCCGTTGCCGACACCCCGCTGAGTGATCAGCTCGCCGAACCACATGATGAGCGCGGTGCCCGCTAGCAGCGTCACGATGATGACGGCGTTGGTGAACCACGCGGGCACCGAACCGGCAGCGGCAGACGACGAGATCGCGCCGCGGAAGACCGTCAGCAGGCCGAGAGCCTGGAGCAGGCCGATGCCGAGCGTGAGGTAGCGGGTGATCTGCGTGATCTTGCGCTGCCCCGACTCGCCCTCTTTCTGCCAGCGCTCGAGCGTCGGGATGACGCCCTGCAGCAGCTGCATGATGATCGACGCGGTGATGTAGGGCATGATGCCCAGCGAGAACACCGCGAACTTCTCAAGTGCACCGCCAGAGAACAGGTTCAGAAGACCCAGAGACGCGGCATCCTGGACCTGGTTCTGGATAAGCGTGATGTCGACGCCCGGAACCGGGATGAACGAACCGAGCCGATAGAGCACCAAGATCCCCAAGGTGAACAGGATCTTGCGGCGCAGCTCCGGTACCCGAAACGCGTTGAAGAGTGCGGTTAGCACAGCGTCTCGACCGTCCCTCCTGCTGCTTCAATCTTGGCCTTGGCCGAACCAGACACCTTGTCCACCTTGACGGTCAGCTTCTTGGTGATCTCGCCATCGCCGAGAACCTTCACGGTCTCGGAGACCGACTTGATGACACCCTTGGCGACGAGCGCCTCGGCATCGACCGTGGCGCCGTCGGCGAAGACCTCGTCAAGACGCGAAACGTTGACCACGGACGACTCGACGCGGTTGCGGTTCTTGAACCCGGGGAGCTTGGGCATACGCATGTGCATCGGGTTCTGGCCGCCCTCGAAACCGGGGCCCTTGCCGCCACCGGCACGCGAGTTCTGGCCCTTGTCGCCGCGACCGGCGGTGCTGCCGTGCCCGCTGCCGTTTCCGCGACCGACACGCTTGCGGTTCTTGCGCGAACCAGGCGCGGGGAACAGGTCGTTGATCTGCATGTTGTTGCTTCTCCTTCTACGCTTCCGGGACGTCGGTCCCGGTGCCGGCCGCTCGCCGCCGGCTGACTCCGTATACACAAGACGGCATCGTATCAGACGCCGAAGGCCCGGTGCGTGTGCACCGGGCCCAGGCAGGACTCTTGAGCCCTAAAGCTCCTCGACTTGCACGAGGTGCTTGACCTTGAAGATCATCCCGCGGACTGCGGGGTTGTCCACCTGCTCGACCGAATCGTTGATCCGCTTGAGCCCGAGGGCCTTGACGGTCGCCTTCTGGTCAGCGGGGCAGCCGATCGAGCTGCGGACCTGAGTGACCTTGAGCTTCTTGGCGGTAGCCTTGGCGGTCATTGGCTACTCCTCCCAACCATAGATCTGAGCCACGGTCTTGCCGCGGCGAAGCGCGACTTCTTCGGCGCTACTCAGGGCACCGAGGCCCTGCGCGGCGGCCTTGACCATGTTGAGCGCGTTGTCCGTACCGAGCGACTTGCTCAGCACGTCGGTGATACCGGCGAGCTCGAGCAGAGCACGCACGGGGCCACCGGCGATGATTCCGGTACCCGGCGCGGCCGGCTTGAGCAGCACGCGACCGGCGCCGAACACGCCGTAGATCTCGTGCGGGATCGTGCCGTTGACCACCGGAACCTTGAACATGTTCTTCTTCGCGTCCTCGATGCCCTTCTTGATGGCGATGGGCACCTCCTGCGACTTGCCCATGCCCACGCCAACGTTGCCTGCACCGTCACCAACGACGACGAGTGCGGTCAGCGCGAAACGACGGCCGCCTTTGACGACCTTGGACACGCGGTTGATGAATACAACCTTTTCCTGGAGCTCCGACACCGGGGCTTCCCTGCGCGCCATACCTGATCCTCCCTAGAACTTGAGGCCGGCGCTACGCGCACCGTCCGCCAGAGCCTGGACACGGCCGTGATAGAGGCGGCCACCGCGGTCGAAGACGACCTCGTTGACACCCGCCTCAAGCGCCCGACGACCGACAGCCGCGCCAACAGCCTTGGCGGCGTCGATATTCGAGCCGGACTTGAGGTCAGCAGCGACCTCCTTGTCGAGGCTCGACGCGCTCGCCACGGTGCGACCGGTCTTATCGTCGATGATCTGAGCGTAAATGTGCGCGTTCGTGCGCGTCACGCACAGGCGCGGGCGCTCGGTGGTGCCGCTCACCTTACCGCGGACCCGGCGGTGGCGGCGGGCCAGTGCCGCCTGCTTCGCCTTGAGCTTATCCATGACGTCCTTCTCCTCGTCTCACACGGCCCGCGCGGGGCCGAAGGGGTTCCCTGTTACTTGGCGGCCTTGCCGAGCTTGCGGCGGACATACTCGCCTTCGTAGCGAACGCCCTTGCCCTTGTAAGGCTCCGGCTTACGCCACTTGCGGATGTCAGCGGCCACCTGACCAACGCGCTGCTTGTCGATACCACGCACCGTGATCTTGTTGGGCGCCGGCACCTCGAAGGTGATACCGGGCTCCGGCGAGATCACGACCGGGTGGCTGAACCCGAGCGCAAGCTCCAGGTCGCTGCCCTTGAGCGTGGCACGATAACCGACACCGACGATCTCGAGGTTCTTGGAGTACCCCTCCGAGACACCGGTGACCATGTTGCTGATCAGCGTGCGGGTGAGACCCGACATCGCGTTTGACTCACGCGACTCGTCATTGCGCTTGACGACGACGGCGCCGTCCTCAAGCGAGATGGTGAGCAGTTCGGAGAACGACTGAGAAAGCTCGCCCTTCGGACCCTTGACACTGACGGTCTGACCGTCGATCTTCACGTCGACCCCGGACGGGACCGGGACGGGCTGCTTGCCGATACGGGACACGGCGTTCGCTCCTTTCGGTTCCTGGTCCGATTACCAGACGTATGCGATGACTTCGCCGCCGACGCCCGCTTTGCGCGCGCTACGCTCGGTCATCACACCCTGGCTGGTCGAGATAATGGCGATTCCAAGGCCACCCAGAACGCGGGGCAGCTCGTCCTTCTTCGCGTAGACACGCAGACCGGGCTTGCTGATGCGGCGCAGGCCGGTGATCGTGCGCTCCTTGCGGGGGCCGTACTTCAAGGTGATCTCGAGAACGTCCTGGGGATCCTTCTCGGTCACAACGTAGTCCACGATGTAGCCCTCGTCCTTGAGGACGCGGGCGATCTCGACGAGCTTCTTGCTCGACGGCATCGAGGTGGTCGCCTTATGTGCCGAGTTCGCGTTACGCACGCGAGTCAGCATATCGGCGATCGGGTCGGTCATGCTCATTTGGTCTTCCTCCTATGGTCCGGGATGAGCCCGTACCGTGGTTCGCTACCGCCCGTGGCGATCGCGCCTTTCGGTGCGGGTCTCCGCCAGGGGTGCTTCGGGCTGACTACCAGCTAGCCTTACGCACACCGGGGAGTTCGCCGTGGCTGGCCATCTCACGCAGGCACACGCGGCAGATACCGAACTGGCGATAGTAGCCACGCGGGCGGCCGCACTTGCTGCAACGGTTGTGCTGGCGCACAGCGAACTTGGGCTGGCGCTTCGCCTTGGCGATCATCGACTTCTTTGCCACTTCCAAACCTCCGTTTCGCGGCGGGCGCATCTCCCGCCGAGGGGTTCCTCGTTTTGAGGGCTTCTAGTGCTTGAACGGGAAGCCGAACCCATCGAGCAGGGCTTTGGCCTCTTCGTCGGTCTTCGCAGTCGTGACGAACGTGATATCCATACCGCGGGTGCGATCGATCTTGTCGTAGTCGATCTCCGGGAAGATCAGCTGCTCGGTCACGCCCATCGAGTAGTTGCCACGACCGTCGAAGGAGTTCGCCGGCAGACCGCGGAAGTCGCGGATGCGCGGGATGGCGGCCGCAACGAGGCGGTCGAAGAACTCCCACATGCGGTCGCCACGAAGGGTGACCTTGGCGCCGATGGGCATACCCTGGCGGATCTTAAAGCCGGCGATCGACTTCTTGGCCCGCGTGATCGCCGGCTGCTGGCCGGTGATGATGCGCAGGTCCTCGACGGCCGCGTCAAGCTGCTTGATGTCCTGAACCGCGGCGCCCACGCCCATGTTGACGACGATCTTCTCAAGGCGGGGGATCTGGTTCACGTTCGCGTAGCCGATCTGCTCCATGAGGGCAGGGGCCACTTCCTTCTGGTACTTCTCTTTGAGTCTCGGAGCCATGTGGTGCACTTCCTCCATCTGGGGTTCTCAGTGCAGGATTGCTGACCCTGCACCTCCCCGCCTCGCAGCGGGGAGCCGTCTACCATCGACTACTTGTCGATGTCGTTGCCGCACTTCTTGCACACGCGAACACGGGTACCCTCGACGCGCTTGCGACCGACGCGAGTCGGCTGCGAGCAGCTCGGGCACACGAGCATAACGTTGCTCACGTGGATGGGGGCCTCGATCTCGAGGAACCCACCCTTGGGGTTCTTCTGGGTCGGACGCGTGGCCTTCTTGACCATGTTCACGCGCTCGACGATCACGCGCTCCTTGTAGGGCACCGTCGCGAGGATCTTGGCTTCCTTGCCCTTGTCCTTGCCGGCGATGACCTTGACCTTGTCGCCCGTGCGAATGCTCAGCTTGCTCATGATTGCCTCCTTAGAGCACTTCGGGCGCAAGGGACACGATCTTCATGTAGCGACGATCGCGCAGCTCGCGCGCGACCGGGCCGAAGATGCGCGTGCCGCGCGGGTTGCCCTGCAGATCGATAACGACGGCGGCGTTGTCGTCAAAACGGATGTAGCTCCCGTCCTGGCGACGCACCTCCTTCTTGGTGCGAACGACGACGGCCCTGACGACCTCGCCCTTCTTGACCGTGCCGTTAGGCATGGCTTCCTTCACGGAGCACACGATCACGTCGCCCACGTGGGCGTAGCGGCGCTTCGAGCCGCCGAGAACCTTGATGCACGCAACCTTGCGGGCACCCGAGTTGTCGGCAACCTTGAGCCGAGTTTCTGCCTGGATCATCTCTTCCTCCGGGTCACATCGGTCCGCCAGAGGTGCACCCGCTCTCGCGGTGCACGTGCGCGGCCGAAAAGCCTACGTGGGTGGCCTACTTGGCCTTCTCGACGATCTCGAGCAGACGCCAGCGCTTCATCTTGGAAAGCGGGCGCGTCTCCATGATCGTCACGGTATCGCCCACGCCACAGACGTTCTCTTCGTCATGCGCGTGGAACTTGGTGGACTGGGTGATCATCTTGCCGTAGAGCGGGTGCTTCTTGCGCTCCTCGACCTGTACCACGCACGTCTTCTCACCTGCGGTCGACACGACCACACCCTGGCGGACCTTGCGGCGGTTACGCTCGGTAGTCATGGTTCTCCTCATTCACCTACGACGCGGCCGCGTCGCGCTGGGCAGCGAGCTCGCGGGTCCGCAGCTCGGTGTGCAGCCGAGCGATGTTCTTCTTGACACCCTGGATCTGTGCGGTGTTGTCGAGCTGGCCGGTGGCCAGGCGGAAACGGAGGTTGAACAGCTCCGCGCGCTCGGCCTTCAGCTTCTCTGCAAGCTCCGCGTCGTTGAGTTCATGTATCTCGGTGGTCTTCATCTACGCCTCCCCGCCGCTCTCGGCACGGGTCACGA
This sequence comes from uncultured Eubacteriales bacterium, assembly GCA_964500985.1. GTDB lineage: Bacteria > Actinomycetota > Coriobacteriia > Anaerosomatales > PHET01 > CAZCRB01. Next base: position 1,550 of record CAZCRB010000046.1, on the reverse strand, counting down.
ACTTGGTCTTGATGGGCAGCTTGTGTGCGGCAAGACGCATGGCCTCTTTGGCGACGTCCTCAGGCACACCAGCGATTTCGAACATGATGCGGCCGGGCTTGACCACAGCGACCCACTTCTCGGGGTTACCCTTACCGGAACCCATGCGGGTCTCGGCAGGCTTCTGGGTGATCGGCTTGTCCGGGAACACGGTGATCCAGACCTTACCGCCACGCTTCATGTAGCGGGTCATGGCGATACGAGCGGCCTCGATCTGGCGGTTGGTGATCCACGCCGGCTCGAGGGCCTTGAGGCCGTACTCGCCGAAGTGCACCTGGGTACCGCCCTTGGCAGAACCCTTCCAGTTGCTACCGCGCTGAACCTTGCGGTGCTTTACGCGCTTAGGCAGAAGCATCTAGCGCCTCCCCTCGTTGCGACCCTCACGGCGCGGGCGCGGGGCACGAGTGCCCTCGATGGCCGGCGTCGGGGGCTTCTGACCGGGCAGAACCTCGCCGTGGTAGATCCAGACCTTCACACCGATGACACCCATGGTGGTGTTCGCCTCGGTGAAGCCGTAGTCGATCTTGGCGCGCAGGGTGTGCAGCGGCACGCGACCCTCGCGGTACCACTCGCGACGACCCATCTCGGCGCCGCCGAGACGACCCGAGCACTGGATACGGATGCCGAGCGCACCGCTCTTCATCGAAGAGGCGACGGCCTTGCGCATCGCGCGACGGAACGCAACGCGTCCCTCGAGCTGCTCGGCGACCGACTGGGCAACCAGGTTGGCGTCGAGCTCCGGACGCTTGATCTCGATGATGTTGATCGAGACCGGGCCGCCGGTGATCTTCTCGAGCTCCTTGCGCAGCACATCGACCTCTGCGCCCTTCTTGCCGATGACGATGCCCGGGCGAGCGGTCCACAGCTCGATGGCCGTGCGGTCGCCCTTGCGCTCGATCTCGACTCGCGACACCGCAGCGCGGCGGAGACGCTTGGCGAGGAACCGGCGGATCTGGACGTCGTTCTCGAGCGTCTTGGCGTAGTCCTTACCGCCGTACCAGCGGCTGCGCCAGTTCTCGACGATGCCCAGACGCAGGCCGATCGGATAGACCTTCTGTCCCATGCCTACGCCCCCTCTCGCTGCGTGACGATCACGGTGATATGACACGTGCGCTTGTTGATCCGGAACGCGCGGCCCATGGCCCGCGGCTGGATACGCTTGATGGTCGGGCCCTCGTCGACGAACGTGGTGCCGACGATGAGGTCCTCGGACCGGACGTGAAGCTGGTGCTCTGCGTTGGCAACAGCCGAGTTCAGCGTCTTCTCGACGATCTCAGCAGCCGCGCGCGGCGAGAACTTCAGAATCGTGCGGGCCTCGTCAACCGACTTGCCGCGGATGAGATCCACGACCAGGCGCGCCTTGCGCGGGCTCACCCGCTGGTAGCGTGCAATGGCTTTGGCTTCCATCTCTTACCTCTTGCCCTTCTTCTTGTCGGCGGCGTGGCCCTTGAACGTCCGCGTCGGCGAGAACTCGCCGAGCTTGTGGCCGACCATCGACTCGGTGACGTACA
>CAZCRB010000045.1:0-12678 GCA_964500985.1 uncultured Eubacteriales bacterium | reverse complement strand
GGCATGTGGCGGATCTTGCCGTCGAGCAGGGCGAACTGGTCGTCGGTCACCCGCTCCATGAGGTGGCGGTCGTGCGTGATCAGCAACAGGGTGCCCGGCCACGTGTCCAGCAGGCTCTCCACGACGGCCAGCATGTCGATGTCCAGGTCGTTGTCGGGCTCGTCGAGTATCAGCACGTTGGGCTTGTCCAGCAGGATCAGCATGAGCTGGAGGCGCCGCTTCTGCCCGCCGGACAGGTCGGACACCGGCGTCGCGAGCTGCGCGGCCTCGAAGCCGAGGCGTTCGAGGAGCTGGGCCGGGGTGAGCTCCTTGCCGTCGATCTCGTAGCGCGTGTTGTAGCGCGACAGGACCTCCCTGACGCGCAACGACCCGAGCTCGTTGAGCTCGTCGAGGTGCTGGGTCAGCACGGCGAACTTGACGGTCTTGCCGATCTTGATGCGGCCCGACGTCGGGGCGAGCGACCCTTGGACGATGTTCAAGAGCGTCGTCTTGCCCGATCCGTTCTCGCCGAGGATGCCGATCCGGTCTCCGGGCCCGATCTGCCACGTGACATCGTCGATGACGGTCGTGTCGCCAAAGCGCTCGGTCACGTCGATGAGGTCGACGACCTGCTTGCCCAAGCGCGACATCGCCGTCTGCCGCAGCTCGATGGAGTTGCGGGCGGGCGGCTCGTCGGCGATGAGCGCCTGCGCCGCGTCGATGCGGAACTTGGGCTTGGTGGAGCGCGCCTGCGCGCCGCGGGACAGCCACGCGAGTTCCTTGCGCAGCAGGTTCCGGCGCTTCTGCTCGGCGGTCTGGGCGGCCTGCGCGCGCTCGACACGCTGCAGGACGTAGGCCGAGTACCCGCCTTCGAACCGGTCCACCCGGCCGTCGTGCACCTCCCACATCCCGAGGCAGACTTCGTCGAGGAACCAGCGGTCGTGCGTCACCACGAGCAGCGCACCCGCCTTCTTGTGCCACCGGTTCTTGAGATGGTCCGCCAGCCAGGCGATCGCATGGACATCGAGGTGGTTGGTGGGCTCGTCGAGCATGAGGACGTCGCAGTCGGCGATCAGCACGCGGGCGAGGTCCACCCGGCGGCGCTGGCCACCCGACAGCTCGCCGACTCTGGCGTTCCAGTCGAGATCGGCGATCAGGCCCCGGATGATGGTGCGGACCCGTGCGTCCGACGCCCAGGTGTAGGCGGGGACGTCGCCCACAACGGCTTGCCCGACCGTGGCTTGCGGGTCCAGCGCGTCGGTCTGCGCGAGCGTGTGCACGGTGATGCCCCCGCGGCGCATCACGCGGCCGTCGTCGGGCTCGACCAGTCCGGCGAGCAGCGCCAGCAGTGTCGACTTGCCGTCGCCGTTGCCGCCGACGATGCCGATGCGGTCGCCCTCATCGATACCGAGCGTCACCGAGTCGAAGACCCGCTTGGTCGGGTACTCGAGCCGGACGTTCTCGCATCCCAGTAGGTAGGCCACTCAGCGTTTCCTCGGTCTCGGTGGGGTCGGACGAGCAGGGCAGGCGCCACGGCGGATCGTCGCTCACAGGATACCTGCCGCGGAGCATCGCGCCGCGGGATCCGGCCATCGTGTCTCGTGGGGTCGATTTCGCGAGGCGGCTACGGGAACATAGAGCAGGCAGTCTCGTTCGGCTACCCCGCACACTCAAGGAGGACGCGTGTCGAGTTCCACCCTTCGCTGGTTAGACAAAGACGCACAGCTGCACACCACCGGCCTCGGGGAACTTGCGCGAGCGCGCGCGGAGGCCACCTGGGTCTGGATCGACCTGGCCGACCCCGACACGGCGACCCTGGAGCTGCTCACTGCGGAGTTCGCTCTGCACCCGTTGGCGATCGAGGACGTGAGCCACTACCCTCAGCGCCCCAAGGTCGAGGTGTACGCGTCGGGGCTCTTCATCGTGTGGGTCACGCCGATCGAATGCACGGAGACGAGCATCAAGACCGCTGAGCTCGACGTGTTCATGGGCACCGACCACCTCATCACCGTCCACGACGGGCTTGCGCCCGCTATCGACCTCGTCGTCGACCGCGCGCCGGACCTCATGGTGGCCGGTGCCGACTACGTCTTCCACGCGATCGTCGATCGTCTCGTCGATGACGTGCTCGACATCGTCGACAAGCTCTCGGACGACCTCGAGAGCATCGAGGACGTGTTGCTCGAGAATCCGACCTCCGAGCAGCTTCACGACATCTACGCCATCCGGCGCCGGCTCGTGGAGCTGCACCGGATGATCGGACCTGAGCGCGACATCATCCGGGCCCTCGCCCGCGAGCGCGAGATCGTCAACGAAGAGGCCTATCGCTACTTGCAGGACGTCGGCGACCACCTCGCGCGCGTCGAGGACTCCATCGACACCGCACGAGAGATCGCCGCGGCGGCCATGGACATCTACCTGTCGAGCGTCTCGAACCGCATGAACCAGATCATGAAGGTGCTCACCGTCGTGGCGACGATATTCATGCCCCTGACGCTCATCTCGGGTATCTACGGGATGAACGTCATTCGGGGCATGTGGCCCCCGGTCACCGCGACGTGGTCGTTCTGGGCGGTCGTCGGGGGGATGGCCGTTATCGCCGGCTGGATGGTCTGGGACTTCAAGAGGAGGAAGTGGTGGTAGCACCGCGCGTTGAACAGACCACGTCTGTTGACCCGCTCTCGGCACCGTCCGGCCCCAGCCACGACATCTACACGCTTGCCAACATCATCACGGTCCTGCGCCTCATCCTCGTGCCCATCTTCTTCGCCGTACTGGTCACCGGCGACAACGACGTGGTGGCGTTCCTGCTGTTCGCCATCGCGGCGTCGACGGACTGGCTCGACGGCCAGATCGCGCGTCGGACCGGCACCGTCACCGAGATCGGCAAGGCGATAGACCCGCTCGTCGATCGGCTGCTCATCGGCAGCGGGGTGCTCGGTCTGTATCTGATCGGGCGCCTCCCGCTGTGGACCGTGCTCGTGTTGCTGCTCCGCGATCTCTATCTGCTTGCGGGGGCCGCTGTCCTGGCGCGGTCCGGGGTCAAGGCGCTCGGGGTGGCCTTCATCGGGAAGGTGACCACCGCGCTGCTGTTGATCGGCTTCGCGGACCTCATCTTGAACTGGCCGATGGTTCCCGGCGCCGGACTGGTCACGGGTTCGGCGCAGGCCTACCTGCCCGGGCTCGGGGACGAGGCCGTCGCACTCGGTATGTGGTTCATCTATGCGGGCATCGTCACATCACTGGCGACCGCCGTGGTCTACACCGTCCAAGCGGCACGTGCACTTCGCGGGCGGGCGACCGTTCGGGCCTGAGGGGAGATGCGGCGATGAAGGCTGTGATCATGGCGGGCGGAGAGGGGACACGCCTGCGCCCTCTGACGTCCTTGCGTCCCAAGCCCATGGTGCCGGTCGTCAACCAGCCGGTGATGGAGCACATCCTCGGGCTGGTGAAGCATCACGGCATCGACGAGGTCGTCGCGACACTCGCGTTCATGCCTCAGGTGATCCAGGACTACTTCGGGTCGGGCGACGAGTGGGGGATGCGCATCGACTACGCGGTCGAGGAGACCCCGCTCGGTACCGCGGGCTCGGTGAAGAACGCCGCCGCCCTGCTTCCCACTGACGAGCCGTTCGTCGTGATCAGCGGTGACGCGATCACCGACATCGATCTCACGCAGCTGGTCGCGTTTCACCGCGAGAGCGGTGGGGCGGTGACCATCGCGCTCAAGCGCGTGGACGACCCGCTCGACTTTGGCATCGTGATCACCGACCCCGACGGGCGGATCGAGCGCTTCTTGGAGAAGCCCACGTGGGGCCAGGTGTTCACCGACGCGATCAACACCGGCATCTACGTGATCGAGCCGTGGGTGCTCGACGAGATCCCGGACGGCGTGTCCTACGACTTCTCGGCCGACCTGTTCCCCCGCCTCATGGAGGCGGGTCACTCCCTCTACGGACTCCCGGTGACCGGCTACTGGTGCGACGTCGGCAGCCGGGACAGCTACTACGAGGTGCACCGAGACATCCTCGACGGCCGCACGATGATCTTCGTGCCCGGCATCAACGCGCGCGAGGGTCTGTGGGTCGACCAGACGGCCACGATCCACCCGGACGCGACGCTTGGCGACAACGTGGTGATCGGCGCGAACTGCACGATCTCCAAGGGCGCAGTGGTGGGCGACTACACGGTGCTCGGCGACAACTGCGTGGTGCGAGACGACGCCCGCGTGAGCCACTCGGTCGTATGGGACGACACGTTCATCGGCGCCAACGCATCGGTGGAGGGCTCGGTGGTCTGTCGGCACGTCGACATCCGGGCGCGCGCCGTGATCGACGCCGGCTCGACCGTCGGCGACGAGTCGGTCGTCGGTCGTGCGGCCCATATCGGCGCCAACGTCCAGGTGTTCCCCTACAAGCGGATCGAACCGGCGGCCGTGGTCAACTCCTCGGTCATCTGGGAGTCCTCGGGCTCGCGTGCGGTGTTCGCTGACGCGGGCATCACCGGGCTCGTCGGTATCGACATCACGCCCGAGCTGTCCCTGAAGGTCGCAGAGGCGTACGGGTCGCTGCTGCCAAAGGGCGCACACGTGGTGGTGACGCGGGACACCTCTCGCGCGGCCAGGATGGTCAAGCGCGCGATGGTGGCCGGTCTCAACGCCGCCGGCATCAACGTGCGCGACCTGCGCGTCGCGTCTCCGGCCGTGAGCAGGTTCACCACGCAGAAGACGCGCAGCCTCGGTGGCATCCATGTCGCCGTCTCGCCGTCGGACAGCCAGGCGCTCGAGATCCGCTTCTTCGACAAGAACGGCCTGGACATCGCCCCCTGGGAGCAGAAGAAGATCGAGCGGCTCTACTTCCGGGGGGAGTTCCGCCGCGCCTTCTTCCAAGACGTCGGCGAGATCGTCTACCCGCCCCGGCCCCTCGAGTACTACACGGCGGCGCTGGAAGACGCGGTGCGGGACGCCGGGCTCGCGAACGGGTGGCGCAAGATCGTCGCCGATCTTGGCTGCGGCACCGCGTCGCTCATCGTTCCGGGGATCGCGCCGTCCTGGCACCTCAACCTGATCGCGCTCAACGCCGTGGTCGACGTCGAGAGTTCGAGCGAATGCGGTGCGCCGAGCGAGGAGGCCCAGCGGCTGCTCAAGGGCAGCATCGATCTGTTCGGCGCGGACTTCGGCGTCGGCTTCGACCGGGGCGCCGAGCGCATCACGCTCATGACGCCGGAAGGCGTGGTGCTCGACGGCGACACCCTGCTGCTGGTCATGACCGATCTGTGGTGCCGCACGCGTGCCGATGTCACGGGAGCCATCGCCGTCCCGCTGACCGCGAGCACGGCGGTGGAGCGTGTCGCGGAGCAGTGGGGCCGCCGCGTCATCCGTCCGGGGCGCTCGCGGCGGGCGCTTGCGCAAGCGGTCCTCGACGGCCGGGCCGTGTTCGCGGGGTCGAGCAACGGCGGCTTCATCTTCGGGGACTTCTTCCCGGCCTTCGATGGCGTGCTGTCCATGGGGATGCTCGCGCGCATGCTCGACCATACGGCGATTGAACTCGTGGAGCTGATCGCAGGACTGCCCGCGTTCTTCAAGTCAGAGCTCACCGTCTTTTGTCCGACGGATCGCAAGGGAACGGTGATGCGCGTCGTCACCGAAGCGGCTTCCGGTATGAACAACGACCTGACGCTTGGCGTTCGGGTGCTCTACGACGACGGCTGGGTTCTCGTGCTGCCCGATTCGGCGGAGCCGGTGGTGACCGTCTGGGCCGAAGGCCCTGATGCCGCGGCGGCCGATGCTCGGGCCGCCGAGTGGCGCGACGTGGTGCAGTCGGCTATCGACAGCCGCTGAGCGTGGCGCGCGGCTTGCTTTCCAGCAGGTAACAGGCACGAAACAGGGTGGGGCGATTTCGCTGCGCCCTGTATCATGTCCGGAATGCCCGGCCCGTCCTTGGGATGTGGCCGCATGCGACGCCAGGAGAAATCACAGAGTGACCGAGGACAACGACATCAGCATGCCCGCGAACGAGGAAGCCCCGGCGGGGCAGTCGCACGTCGACTATGCCGCGCGCCGCCTGGAGCGGGCCTCGCAGAAGAAGGCCGACAGCCGCCGACACCTGTGGTGGTACGGCGCCGCGGCCGTCGTGGGCATCCTCGTGCTGCTCATCGCGGCCGAGGCGATCGTCAGCGCTGGTCGCGTGCACCCCGGCGTCACGGCCGCCGCCGTGCCGGTCGGCGGCATGTCCAAGGTCCAGGCCAAGGCCGCGCTCGAGCACGAGCTTTCCGCACGCGCGTCCGCATCACCCGTCACCATCACCTACGAGAAGGATTCATGGCCGGTTCAGGCCGCCGACGTCGCCCTCGACTTCGACTACGACGCGATGGTGGATGACGCCTACGCTGTCGGGCGCGAAGGCGGGGTCCTGCCCGCCACCGGCGCCCGCTTCAAGGCCTGGTTCGGCGGCATCGACATCGCCGCGGCGCCCGCCGCGGACGCGGCACGCGTCGAGGCGGTGCTCAACAAGGTGGCCGCCAAGACCGACGTCGCCCCGCAAGACGCGACCGTCAAGATGGAGGGCACCGAGCCCAAGGTGGTGGATGGCGCCGACGGCCTCGCTCTGGACCGTCCCGTGGCCACCGCCAAGCTGCTGTCGGCGTTCTCGTCGGACAAGCGCACCGTGGCGGCACCGGTCTCTCCCGTGGCTCACGAGGTCACCGCGGCAGAGGCGAAGAAGGCCGCCGAGGTAGCCGCGCTGATGGTCTCGGCGCCGGTCACGGTCAACTACGACACCAAGTCATGGAAGTTCGCGCCCGAACAGGTCGCCAAGTGGGTCGCGTTCGGGCGCAGCGACGCGACCAAGACGGCGGAGATATCCTCGGTCGCCTCGGCCACCGCCGATGGCAACGTGACGCTCGTCGCGTACGTGTCGGCCGACTCGGCTGAGAAGGCGATCGCGCCTGCGCTCGGCACCGGCATCGGCCGCCCCGCGAAGGACGCGCGTTTCAAGACCGCGAGCGGTGGCGTCACGATCATCCCGTCCCAGGACGGCATCGGGCCGGACATGGAGTCGCTCGCGGTGTCGCTGACCAGCGAGCTCGCGAGCGAGTCTTCATCGCGCAGCGTCGAGCTGCGCACGCGCCGCACCGAGCCGCAGCTCACGACCGAGGAAGCCCGCAACATGGGGGTCAAGGAGCGGATCTCGACGTTCACGACCACCTACGACGGTGGCAACGCGCCCCGCGTGAACAACGTGCACCTCCTCGGCGACGCGCTCGATGGCAAGCTCATCGCCCCCGGAGACACCTTCTCCTTCAATGGCGCGGTGGGCGAGCGCACGGCTGCGAAGGGCTACAAAGAGGCGAACGCGATCGTCAACGGCAAGCTGGTCCCGCAGCTCGGTGGCGGTATCTGCCAGGTCGGCACGACGCTGTTCAACGCGATCTACGAGTCGGGGCTGCCGGTCGTGCAGCGCAAGAACCACTCGTTCTACATCTCGCACTATCCGGACGGGCGCGACGCGACCGTCTCGTGGGGCGGCCCGGACCTGAAGTTCAAGAACGACACCGCGAACTGGGTGCTGATCTCGGTCTCGTATACCGGCTCCTCAATCACGATCTCGCTGTACGGCACCGATCCGGGCTACGAGGTCACGACCGAGAAGGGCCCGTGGACCAACGTCACCCCGTTCCCGACCGAGGAGATCAAGGACCCGACGCTGCCCGTGGGCGTCAAAGTGGTCGAGGACTCCGGGGTCAACGGCCGCTCCATCGTGGTAAAGCGGATCGTCAAAAAAGGCGGTACAGTGATTCGCACGGACGAGTTCACCTCCAAGTACAAGCCCAAGGTGCAGGTCGTCCGCGTGGGAACCAAGCCCAAAGCGTCCAAGAGCACGACCTCGACGCCCAAGCCTTAGGCGGCGCGCGACTCCGGCGTGCCGGCCGCACGAAGGGGGAGCCGTGTACCAGCCCGAGTTGGAGAGAATGCCGCGCGCCGAGCTTGAGGCGCTGCAGCTCGAGCGAGTTCAGAGCCTGCTCGTCAGGGTCTACGAGAACGTCGCCGCGTACCGCGAGAAGTTCGATGCCGCGGGCTTCGATCCGCGTTCCGTGACCTCACTCGCCGACATGGCGCGCGTCCCGTTCACCGTCAAAGACGACCTGCGCGCCGGCTACCCGTACGGGTTCTTCGCGGCTCCGCTGCACGACATCGTGCGCGTCCACTCCTCGAGCGGAACGACCGGCCAGGTCACCGTCGTCGGGTACACCAAAGGTGACATCGACCGCTGGGCGGACTTGATGGCCCGCACATACGCCAGTGCCGGCGCCACGGCAGACGACATCGTCCAGGTCACGTACGGCTACGGGTTGTTCACGGGCGGCCTCGGTGCTCACTACGGCTCCGAGCGTCTCGGGGCACTCACCGTCCCGGTCTCGGGCGGCAACACCAAACGGCAGGTGCAGATCCTCAAGGACTTTGGCGTCACCGTGCTCGCGTGCACGCCGAGCTACGCGCTGCTGATCGCCGAGACCGCACGCGAGATGGGCATCGACCCGCGCGAGCTGCCGCTGCGGGTCGGGGTCTTTGGCGCCGAGCCGTGGAGCGAGTCGATGCGTGCCCAGCTCGAGAGCGAACTGGGCATCAAGGCGATCGATATCTACGGGCTCTCGGAGATCATGGGCCCCGGCGTCGCGAGTGAGTGCGAGTGCCAGTGCGGCCTGCACGTCTTCGAGGACCACTTCTTGGTCGAGATCGTCGACCCGCAGACGCTTCAACCGGTGCCTGACGGTGAGACCGGCGAGGTCGTGTTCACCACGCTCACCAAGGAGGGCATCCCGGTCGTCCGCTATCGCACGCGCGACATCAGCCGCATCATCGCCGAGCCGTGCGCGTGCGGGCGCAGCTTCCGGCGCATCGAGCGGGTCACCGGGCGCAGCGACGACATGCTCATCATTCGCGGCGTCAACGTCTACCCGAGCCAGATCGAGCAGGTGCTTCTCGGGATAGAACTGGTTGCGCCGCACTATCAGGTCGTGCTGACCAAGCGGGGCTCGATGGACTACGTCGAGGTCCACGTCGAGGTGGCGCCCGAGGTCGCCTTCGACGAGGTCCGCGAACTGGAGCGACTGCAGCGGCGGGTGAAGTCGGAGATCGAGTCCGCGCTGGCGGTCTCGATCGCGGTCAAGCTCGTCGAGCCCAAATCGATCGCACGCTCGGAAGGCAAGGCGAAGCGGGTCGTCGATTTGCGTGCGGAAGGGGAGGTCTGAGCCATGATCGACCAGGTCAGCGTCTTTCTCGAGAACAAGGCCGGCAGGCTCGCGCAGCTCACGCGCGTGCTCGGTGATGCCGGGATCAACATGCGGGCCCTGATGGTCGCCGACACCGAGGAGTTCGGGGTCGTGCGCATCGTCGCGGATCGGCCGCAGCGCGCCAAAGAGGCGCTGGAGCAGGCGGGTTTTGGCGTGTCGCTCTCCGCGGTGATCGCCGTCGAGATCCCCGACCGGCCCGGCGGGCTCGCGGACGTGCTCGAGACGCTCGGTGCCGCCGACATCGACGTCGAGTACGCCTACTGTTTCGTGGAGCCGGGCGGCGGCTCGGCCGTCGACGTGTTCAAGGTGGACACGGACGGCGCGCAGGCCGCGCTGGTGGCCGCCGGATTCCGCGTCTTGGGCCCCGAGGACCTCTACTCGCCTGACGCTTCCTGATCCTGCGGCGCGATCTGCGCGAGCAGCGACGTGAGCGACACGTCGTCATCGGGCACGCTCAGGCACACGACCTTGACCGTGTTGTCGCGCGAGCCCAAGGCGCTCTGCAGACCGCCCGTCAGGCGCGCTCGGACGACTTCGCCGCCCGCCTTGGGGGTGTGAGGCAGCATGACCGCGAAGCGCCCGTCGTCGAGACGGGCGACCTCGTCGACCACCCGCACGTCGGTGCGGATGTGGTTGGCCAGCCCGCGAATGATCTTGCGCTTGGCCGCGGGGGAGTAGTCCGCGAACACCGCGTCGGACAGCGTCACGACCAGCAGCGAGAACTCCTCGCCGTAGCGGGTGAACCGCGCAAGCGCACGCGTGAGCGATGCGGCCGCGTGCTTCTGGTTGTAGACCCGGCTCCACTCGTCGATGGCGGAGCCGTCGTTGAGATCGGCGATCAGGTAGTTGATGCGGGCACACAGCTCGCCGCCCACGATGCCCACGAGGCCGAACGCCGCAAGCTGGGCGAGCACCATGGTCAGGGCCGCCGGTGAGAGCGGGCCGGAGGACAGCAGGGGGGCGCGCATCAGGATGTAGACGCCCGACGCGATCACCGCTGCGACCAGGCCGCCCCGCCGGCCGTAGCGAACAGCGACCGCAAGCACGATGAACAGCATGATCAGGGCCACGGACTCGGCGGTCTCAGGGCCGTTGCCGGTGAAGGTGAACGCGAGCGTGGCGAACACGATCGAGGCGCCGAGAAGCAAGACGAGCCGTTCGAACTTCGAGATGTGCATCGCTGTCTCCTGTGCGAGCCTGCGCCGATGACATGTCGCCAACGGCGTGCGAGATGGCATACTCCTCGTTGCTGCCGGGTGAGATGATATCTCTTTCCGGAACCAAGACCCCTCGAAAAGGAAGCGTGTGTTCTCGCCCCAACACAGTATCGGCATCACGTCTCGCGGCTTTGAGCGTCGGTTGTTGGCGGTCGTCCTGGCCGCCGTACTCCTGCTCGCCGCATCACCGGTCAGCGCGGTCGCAGAGGTGCGCAGCGCCGACCTCGCGGACGGCAAGACCGCCAAAGAGGTCGGCATCCCCTCGGCGGCGATGCCCGACGTCGAGATGGCGGCCGGCGCGCTCGTGACCGCGGACGGCCGTGTCTTGTGGCAGCGCAGGGCGAGCGACCGGCGCGCCATGGCGAGCATCACCAAGATCATGACCGCCGTCGTCGCGCTCGAGCACGCGACACCCAACGACATCGTCACCGTGCCGCGCGACTCGATGACCGTGGGCGAGTCCACGTCGTTTCTGCGCGCCGGCGAGAAGCTGCCCCTCTACGAGCTGCTCGAGGCGCTTCTCGTCAAGTCGGGCAATGACGCCGCCATCGCCATCGCAGAGCACGTCGGCGGTTCCGAGGAAGGCTTCGTCACCCTCATGAACGACAAGGCCGCCGAGCTGGGATTGTCGCGCACGCACTTCGCCAACGCCCACGGTCTCGACGCCAAGGACCACTACACGAGCGCGCTCGATCTGGCGACGCTCGCGCGCTACGCGATGGCCAAGCCCGAGATCCGGCAGATCGTCGGGCAGAAGGTGGCCACCATCGGCACCGGCAAGCGCTCCGAGAAGGTCGAGAACACCAACCTGCTCATCGGCAACTACCAAGGGGCACTCGGGATCAAGACCGGCTGGACCGGTAACGCCGGCTACTGCGTGCTGGACACCGCCGAGCGTGGCGGGGTGGAGCTCTACGCGGTAGTGCTCGGCACGACCAACGAGTTGCAGCGTTTCCGCGACGCGCGCGAGCTGCTCGACTGGGGCTTTGCGCACTACCGCCCGCAGCGCCTCGCTTCCGCCGGCACCGTCGTGGGCCAGGCGCCCGTGCTCGACTACCTCGACCTGAGCGTCCCGGCCGCCGTCTCGGCCGACACGACCGTGTCGGTGTTCGACCTCGCCGGGCCCATCACGCGCAGTGTGAGCGTCTCGGCGGTCAGGGCACCGGTGGACAAGGCGCAACGCGTGGGCGTGGTCACCTACACGCAGGCCGGCACCGTGATCGCGAGCATCCCGCTGGTGGCGACGCAGGCGGTGGCCGAGCCCAACCCGTTGCAGAAGGTCGGCATCGCCATCGTGCGCGGGTGGCGCCGGATAGCCGGCGGCCAGATGTCGGCTGCCGGGTAGGCGCGCTTCGCGGGCGCCGGGGCCTCCGGGCTTGCGCCGGTGGGGTATCGTAGGAGAGTCGCGCCGTCGCGCGGCCCAGACCCACGAAGGAGGCGCACACCGCCCATGTCTGATGATCTGAAGCGGACTTCTCTGTACGAAGAGCATCTCGCGCTCGGCGCGCGCATGGTGCCGTTTGCCGGGTTCAGCATGCCCGTGCAGTACGCGGGCATCATCGACGAGCACCGCGCGACGCGTACGGCCGCCGGCGTGTTCGACGTCGGCCACATGGCCGAGTTCCGCGTCTTCGGCTTTGGTGCCTTCGACTTCCTGCAGCGCATGCTGACCAACGACCTGGCCAAGATCTCCGAGCTCGGCCAGGCGCAGTACACGCTGCTCCTCGACGATGACGGCCACATCATCGACGACCTCATCGTCTATCACACGGGCGACCTCGAGTACCTCATCATCGCCAACGCGTCGAACCGCGAGGCGGACTTCTCGTGGCTTCAGGAGCACGCTCCGGAAGACATCGAGCTGGTGGACGAGTCGGACCGCACCGCGCTCATCGCGCTGCAGGGCCCCGAGGCGATCCGCATCATCTCCGAGCTCGCGGGTGCGGGCTGGGAAGCGCCGGAGCGGTTCACGATGGGCGAGGCCACGCTCGACGGTTCGCTGCCGGCGCTGATCGCGCGCACCGGCTACACGGGCGAGGACGGCGTCGAGATCGTCTGCCGCGCGGACGACGCCCCCGCTGTGTGGCGCGTCCTGCTGTCGTTTCCCGAGGTCACGCCCGCCGGTCTGGGTGCGCGCGACACGCTGCGCCTCGAGATGGGCTACCACCTCTACGGCAACGACATGGACCGC
>CAZCRB010000044.1:0-12810 GCA_964500985.1 uncultured Eubacteriales bacterium | reverse complement strand
TGAAAACCGCTAGCCCGCAAGGGCTCCAGGGTTCGAATCCCTGACCCTCCGCCATGAGAAACCACGAAGGTCCGCCCCCAAACAGGGGCGGACCTTCTGCATTCGACCCCATCGGCGCCGCGCTCGGCACCGTCTCCCTACGCGCAGAACACCTTCACGTTGTCGCCTTCGCTGGAGACCACGTTGACCTCCATCTCGCGCAGGCTCTCGATGATGTCCTCGATGTCCTCGGGCTTGAGGTTGTTGAAGTCGATGGACATCCCCTGCGCGCTCATGGACTCGTTGATCTGGTCCATGGCCTGCGGAGGGATGAGCGACGTGAGCTTGAGTCCCGCGCGCAGCAGCGCGAGTGGAACCTTGACGTCGACCTTGTCCTTCTCCTTGCTGTCCACCTTGACGTACAGGAACTTGGGCGTGCCGGTCGCGGCCGGGCCCGTTGGCCAGTCGGCGCTGGGCGAGGGAGCCGCCGCCGCGGGCTCGGCGACCTCCGGACCGAGCGAATCGAGCAGCAGCTCAGCCTGGTCGGTCGTGATCTTGCCCTCGGCCAGCATGCCGAGGATCCGCTTGCGGTCTTCGTTCATCGAACTCGCCTTCCCTTCAGTAGATGTCGATATCGACGTGGTTGGCCTCACTGACGACGTGTGCGCGCGTTCCGCGCGTCTCGGAGAGCAGCCGGCCGGTGGAGAGCAGCAGTTGCGTGTAGTGGTGGTAGCGCGCGCCCGCCAGGATCAGCGCCAGATCGACGAGCGCGGACACGAGCAGAGCGAATCCGACCACGAGGAACAGCAGCGGCCACAGCAGGAAGAAGGGGAACCAGATGCGGAACCCGCGGGCACCGCGCTCCCGAACGCGCACGTCGATGACGAGCGGCGGCATGATCGCACTCATCGCCGCAACCTCCCCGCTGCCTCCTCGGCGCTGATCTCGCCGCGCTCGAGAAGCGTGAGCACGTCCTCGGCCGGCTCGGGCGTGGGCTCGGTCTCGATCTGGACCAGCTGGAGCCGCTCGGCGATGCGGTTCAGTCTGTTCTTGATCGTCGGGTAGCTGACCCCGAACGCCTTCTCCATGTGCTTGATCGAACCGTGGCACCGGACGAACTCGCCCACGAACACCTGGTCCTCGTAGCGAAGCCCGGCCAGCAGCGGCAACTCGAACTCCCCGCCGATGGTGATGTCGGTGTCCTTGAGCCGCACGCCGGTGACGATGAACCCGCGGTCGGCCGTCAGGTCGGTCAGGTCGTGCCATTCGCGTACCATGTGATCACTTCCCTTCATCAACTTATGCGAGTGTGTACCCTGAACTTGATAATGTCAATCGCACAATTAATATTTTCAATCTCGCCACGTCACCGCTAGCTGCGCCACGGACGCGGCAGCGCCGTGCGCGCTACACTGGATGCCCCTGCCGAGGAGTCAGTCTCATGCCGGTCGTCGACATCCACACGCACGTCTTCCCGGAAGATCTCGCGGCCCGCGCCGTCGGTTCGCTCGTGGAGCGCGGAGGGCTTCGACCGCGCTACGACGGCACCATCGGCGGGCTGCTCGCGGACATGGACCGAACGGGCGTCAGCGTGTCGGTGCTCCAGCCGGTGGCGACGCGGCCCGGCCAAGTCGTCGGCATCAACGACTGGACGGCATCGCTGATATCTCCGCGCATCGTCGGGTTCGGCGGCATGCACCCGGACTTCCCCGACCCCCATCTCGAGATCGCGCGCATGGCCGCGCTCGGGCTCAAGGGCATCAAGTTCCACCCCGACTTCCAGCAGTTCCGTCCCGACGAGGAACGGATGCGGCCCATCTACGACGCCGCGGCCGAGCACGGGCTCGTGATCCTGTTCCACGCCGGCGAGGACCCCAACTACAGCGAGTGGTCGGGCACCCCGGCCGCGTTTCGGCGCGTCTTGGCCGAGCACCCGGGGCTGACCGTCATCCTCGCGCACATGGGCGGCTATCGGATGTGGGAGCAGGTGGCCGACCATCTGCTTGGCGAGAACTGCTACCTGGACACGGCGTACACGTTCGGCCATCTCGAGCCGCGCGAGTACGGCGAGCTGATCCGCGCGCACGGCGCCGACCGCATCCTCTTTGGCAGCGACGGCCCGTGGACCGATGCGGCACGCGGGATAGAGGCGCTCGCCGAACTGGGCCTGACCGACGACGACCGTGAGGCGATCCTGTGGCGCAACGCGGCGCGCCTGCTGGACCTGGGGCACCTGGGATAGCTGCCGGCGGACGCCCTCGCTTTACGCATGCCGCGCTCGCGGGTACTATATCCACTCGCGCGCTCCTGCGAAGAGCACCTGCATTGCGCGCATGCGGAGAGCTGGCCGAGTCGGTCGAAGGCGCTCGCCTGCTAAGCGAGTAAGGGGCCATAAAGTCCCTTCGAGGGTTCGAATCCCTCGCTCTCCGCCAGTTGACATCTCGCCTGTCCGGACCGGTGGTTGACAGACCACAGGTCAGGTGGCAGGATACCCAAGCCCCAATTGGGGCCGCGTGCGCCCTTACCTCAGCTGGATAGAGGGTCTGACTACGAATCAGAACGTCGCAGGTTCGAATCCTGCAGGGCGCACCACTCGAACTGCCACGACCCCGCCGAGCGCGGGGTCGTTTTTGTGTGCCGCCCGCACAGCCGGCCACTCCCCCGCGCCGCCCCTCGGGTACCATCGAGACGAGGAGGTGCGCCCGTGAGCGTCACCGGCAAGGTCATCGTCATCACCGGCTCGACGCGCGGTATCGGTCGGGCCGTCGCCGAGGAGTGCGCGCGGCGCGGCGCCTCGGTCGTCGTGTGCGGTCGCACCGGCGAGGCGGTCTCGCGCACGCTGGCGGATCTGCCTGCGCGCCCGGAAGCGCCCGCGTGCGGGATCGCGGCGGACGTGGCCGACTACGCGGCCATGGAGGCGCTGCGCGACGAGGCGCTGGCACGTTTTGGGCGCATCGACGTCTGGTTCAACAACGCAGGCGTGTCGAGCGGGCACCGGCCGCTCGACGAGGTCGACCCGGCCGAGCTCGGGCGGCTCGTGGACATCAACCTCACGGGGCACCTCTACGGCTGCCGGGCGATCGTGCCCTACTTCCGCGAGCACGGCGGCTATCTGATGAACATGACCGGTCGGGGCTACGACCTGTCGGGCCCGGCCTACTCGGCACCGTACGCGGCCACCAAGGCGGCGATCGTGTCGCTGACTCGGTCGCTGGCCAAAGAGAATCGCGACATCAAGGAGATGTCGGTGAACTGCCTCGTCCCAGGGATGGTCCCCACCGACTTCTACGTCGACATGCCGGTCTCCCCGCGCCTGTCCGGCAGCGCGTGGAAGCTCGCCCTCGACGCGCTCGGCGTGCCGCTCGAGGAGGTCGGGCGCAAGACCGCCGACCTGCTCGGACAGGCGCCCGGACAGCACACCGGCAAGGTCTATTCGCTCATCACGCCGGGCAAACGCCTGAGCGCCACCGCGAAGTTCGCCTGGTGGGGCATGACGGGCAAGATGCGCGCCGAGTAGCGCCCGCGAGGCCGCCCGACTACCGGCGCGGCCCGCCGCCCGGTCCCAGCCCGTGGCCGCCAAAGCCGTCGCGCAGCCCGGTGAGCACCTTGCCCGCGTAGGACGGATCCTCCTCGGTCGCGAGGCGATACGCGAGCGACGCGCTGATCACCGGGACATCGACGCCCAGCTCGGCGGCCGCCTCGATCGTCCACTCGCCCTCACCCGAGTGACCCACCACCCCGCTGACGCCCTCAAGCTCCGTCCCGTGCTCCTCGAAGGCGTCTTTGGCCCAGCCCACGAGCCGGCTCTCGATCACGCTTCGGTGCTGGTACAAGTCGGCGACCTCGGCGAGGTCGAAGTCGAACGGCGACTTCTTGAGCACCGCGAAGCCCTCGGCGATCGCCTGCATCATGCCGTACTCGATGCCGTTGTGGACCATCTTGGCGAAGTGCCCCGCGCCGTGACCCTCGAAGTGGCGGTACGCCCCCGGCGCCGCGACATCAGCGTACATCGGCTCCAGCTCATCGAACGCCGCCCGGTCGCCGCCCACCATCAGGCAGGCGCCGTGCCGCGCCCCCGCCGGGCCACCGCTCACGCCGCAGTCGACGTAGCGGATCCCGTTCTGCGCCAGCCGCTCGGCGCGCGGCAAGTCGCCCGAGAAGTGCGAGTTCCCGCCCTCGACGATGGTGTCGCCCGGGGCGAGCAGGTCGATCAGCCCGGGCGCGGCGCCGCCAAAGATGATCTCGTCGACCGGCCCTCCTGCCGGCAGCATCAGCCAGACCACGCGCGGCGCGGTCAGTGAGTCGACCAGGTCGGCGAGCGTCGCCGCCGGCTCCAGACCTTCGCCGCGCATCTCCTCGGCGCGGGCGTGTGTCCGGTTCCAGCCGCACACGGCCCAGCCGTGCTCGAGCAGGTTGCGCGCAAGGCCCGCCCCCATCTTGCCGAGCCCCACCACGCCCACTTTGCCCTTGTCGATGCGCTGCTGGATGGCGGTGTCGGCGAGCTCGATGATGGCGTCCGTGTCCGCCTCGTAGTGCACGAGCGGGGCCGCGCCCTGCTCCCAGCCCTCCACGATCGGATCGATGAGCCGCCAGCCGGCGTCGACCTCGCGCGTTGAGACGAACAGGGTCTGGTCGCCGCGCATCGCATCGAATATCAGCTTCGCGTACTCCTCGACGTACTGCGCCTTCTCCACCTTCTCGTAGAGGAAGAACGAGAAGGTGCGCTCTTCGACCTCGTCGTCGAAGCCGGGCTTCTTGGTGTAGAAGACGATCTCGATGCGGTCGGAGGGCTCGATGGTGAAAACCACCTTGTTCGTGTAGTGCTCGTACTCTTCGCACAGGCAGCGCTGGGGCTGGCGGAACGTCACGACGATGCGCTTGCAGGCCGGTCCCATGCGCTTGCCGGACTCCATCGTCACCGGCACGCCCGCCCAGCGCGGACCGTTCATGCGCGTGAGGAGCTTGAAGTACGTCTCGGTCATCGAGTCGGGAGCGACACCGTCTATGTCGCGATAGCCCTCGTACTGCGCGCGGAAGGTGTCGGTGGCGACCTCGCCGGGCGTCATCGGGGACAGCGACTCGATGAGGTCGGCGCGGGCCTCTCGGATGCCGTCGGCGGTGTTGGAGTGCGGCTGCTCCATGGTGATGAGCGCGAGCATCTGCAGCAGGTGGTTCTGGCCGACGTCGCGCAGCGCGCCGAGCTTGTCGTAGAACGCGCCGCGCTTCTCCACGCCGATCGACTCGTTGAGCGTGATGTCGATGCGCTCGATCGCCGAGCGGCCCCACTCGGTCTCGAACAGGTTGTTGCGGAACCGGAAGTCCATGATGCCCTGGAGCATCTCTTTGGCGAGGTAGTGGTCGATGCGGTAGATCTGCTCCTCGCGGAAGAGCGACCCGAGCAGGCTGTCGAGCTCGCGCGCGGTCGCCTGGTCGTCGCCGAACGGCTTCTCGACCATCACGCGCGTCCAGCCGTCCACGTCGCTGCACAGCCGGGTAAGCCCGCTGCTCGCGAGATTGCGGAAGATCGTCGCGTAGTGCTGCGGGGGGACCGCGAGATAGAACACCTTGTTCGCGCACACGCCCCATTCGGCCTGGATGCCGGCGAGGAACTCGGCGGTCGCCTTGTAGGCCTGCTCGTCGGGGAACTCGCCGCGCTGGTAGCGGAAGAGCGACAGGAACGCCTCGACGTCGGCCGGCTCGGCGTCGGGCGCGCGCTCGGCGAGGATCGCACGCACGTGTTCCCTCAGCTCGGCGTCACCCCACGGGCGCCGCCCGAACCCGACCACGCACAGGTGCTGCGGAAGCAGCCCCCGGGAGCGCAGGTGAAACAGCGAGGGCACCACCTTGCGCGCCATCAGGTCTCCCGTCGCGCCAAAGACGACGAGAATGGTCGGGGCGAGGGTGGGGTCAGACACGGCGGTTCCTCTCGTGGGGTACTTGTTCGTACCTACCCGCCAGCGGCCCCGCCTCGTCCCCGCGCGGTGACACCGGGGCGCACATGAACACAAAAAGCACACATATCGCCCTGTGTGGCACGCCCTGTGCTACCTTCGCCGCGCAGGGAAGGGAACACATGGCCGCGCACCAAACCAACACCGCCATCCGTCGGACGTTCGAGGACGCGCTCCTCGACGGCTTGCCGTTGCCGGTGCTCGTGCACCAGCTTGAATGCATCGTCTACGCGAACCAGAGCGCATGCGCCACGTTCGGCGCGCAGGACGCCAGCGAGCTCGTGGGACGGCACGTCCACGACATCGTGCACCCCCACGGACACGATGCGGGCGACCAGCGCCGCGAGCTGCTCTTCAGCCACAACCAGCGCTTTCCCACGGTACCGGTCAAGCTCAGGACGCTCGGAGGGTCGACCTTCAGCGCCAACGTGACCGCGAGCCGATTCGACATCGGTGGCGAGGCGCACGCGCTCGTGGCGGGCGCCACGCTGAACGGCAACATGATCCCGCACGGCGGCTTCATCGAGAGCCCGCCCGCGTTCGACGAGGGCACGCCGCTGGCCGCAGCCGCGCTGGCCGCTCTGCCGCTGCCGGTGGTCGCGCACGACTCCAACGAGATCACCTACGCGAACCGCGCCGCCCTCCAGGCACTCGGTCTCACCAGCCCGACCGAGGTTCTCGGGATGGCCGTGAGCGATCTGGTCGCCCCCACCGAGCGCGAGGCGGAGCGGGAGAATCGTCAGGTGCTCCTGCAGCAGGCGTCGTCGTTCGAGAAGCTCAACGCCCGCATGCTCACGCCCGACGGAAGCCGGCTCTACCTGACCGCCCAGACCGCGGCGATCGATTTCGAGGACACGCGGCACATCGTCTGGGCGACGACCGGTGTCGACCGCGACGACCTGGCGTAGCCTTCGCGGCTAGGCCTGCGCGGGGATCCGGTCGATCCCGCCCATGTACGGGCGCAGAACCTCCGGCACGGTGACGCTGCCGTCCTCGTTCTGGTAGTTCTCGAGCACGGCCGCGAGCGTGCGGCCCACGGCCAGCCCGGAACCGTTCAGCGTGTGCACCAGCCGCGATCCCTTGAACTCGCCGGGCGAGCGGTACTTGATCGAGGCGCGACGCGCCTGGAAGTCCGTGCAGTCGCTGCAGCTCGAGATCTCCTTGTACGCCCCGTAGCTGGGCAGCCACACCTCGAGATCGTAGGTCTTGGCCGCCGAGAACCCCATGTCGCCGGTGCACAGCACGATGACCCGGTAGGCCAGGCCGAGCTTCTGCAAGATGTTCTCGGCGTCGGCCACCATGGCCTCGAGCTCGTCGAAGGACGTCTCGGGGGTGGTGAACTTGACCATCTCGACCTTGTCGAACTGGTGGACGCGGATCATCCCGCGGGTGTCGCGACCCGCACTGCCCGCCTCCTCGCGAAAGCACGGCGTGTGTGCGGTGTAGTGCAGGGGCAGCGCGGCCGACTCGAGGACCTCGTCGCGGTGGATGTTGGTGAGCTGAACCTCTGCGGTCGGGATGAGGTACAGGCCCTCGCCCACCGTCTTGTACAGATCGTCCTCGAACTTGGGGAGCTGGCCGGTACCGGTCAGCGTCTCGGCATTGGCGAGCACCGGCGGCGCCCACTCCTTGTAGCCGCGCTCCCCGTGCGTGTCGAGCATGAAGTTGATGAGCGCCCGGTTGAGCCGCGCGCCCATGCCGCCGAGCAGCACGAAGCGGCTCTCGGCGAGCTTGACCGCACGTTCGAAGTCGACGATCCCCAGCGCGGGCCCCAGGTCCCAGTGCGCCTTGGCCTCGAAGTCGAACTCGGGCGGCGTCCCCCAGCGGCGAACCTCAACGTTCTCGGACTCGTCGGAGCCGGCGGGAACGGAGGCGTCGGGCAGGTTGGGGCCAGTGAGCAGCAGGTCGCGGACCTCGGCCTCGGTCTCGTTCATGTCGGCCTCGATGGCGGCGATGCGCTCGTTGACGACACGCACCTCTTCTTTTGCCGCCTCGGCCTCGTCGCGCTTGCCGTCCCGCATCAGCCCGCCGATCGCCTTGGAGCGCTCGTTGCGGGTGGCCTGGAGCGCTTCGACTTCTGCGATGAGCCGCCTGCGGTCCTCGTCGAGGGAGAGGAAGCGGTCGAGGTCCCACGACGCAGCGCGTGATTCCATCGCGGTCCGCACGACGTCAGGGTTCTCTCGGATGAAGCGTGCGTCGAGCATCGGGGGGCCTCCCGGGCAGCGGTTCGGGCGCTGAGCGTATCGGCTCCGAGTATAGCCGAGCGCGCGGCCGCATCGCGTTCGGCACCCCACAGCGACCGTTCACCGACGCAGTTGTGGAGAACCCGTGCCGTGTGACCACCATCACTCAAGAAGCCGACGAGGCCACCGATACCGACAACAGCGGGTTTATCAGCACTTTCGCAGCGACCTGAGGAGGTGAGCGCCGTGCAGTCAACCCCTGACGCCGGGCCGGCGCTTTACCAGGACCTCATAGACTCCATCGGCGACGCCTGCCTCGTCGTCGATGAAGACATGCGCATCCGCGCCGCAAACGCGGCCGCCGAGGCGCTCTACGGACGCACCCTCGCGGGCACGGCGTTCGCCGCCGTGTGCGACGGCGGCGGCGACGAGGTGATCGCGCGGGTCGCCTCGTGCGGTGAGGGGCCCTGCACCTTCGACGCGGCCCAGCTCAGAGCGGACGGCTCGGCGTTCAACGGGCACTTCTCCGCGAAGCGCTGCGCCGGCGCCTTTGGACACGAGGTGATCTCGCTGCTGATCGTGCGCGAACTCCGCGGGCGGCTCGAGCGCTGCGAGGAGAAGCTCGCGCTGCACACGGTCCTGCTCGAGAACCTCGTGGACGGCGTGGTCGCCCACACGCTCGACGGCGAGCTCGTGTTCGCGAACTCCGCCGCGCTCGCGCAGTGGGGCGCCGACGACCTCGAGTCAATCCGGGCACGCGGGCCGTTTGGCTGGATCGCGCCCCGGATGCGCGCAAGTGCGAGTGGGCACTTGGCAGACATCGTCGAAGCCGGCCAATCGCGCTTCGAGAGCGCGGGTGACGGCCCCGACGGCATGCCTGTCGAGATCCACTCCCACTTGGTCGAGACGCCCCTGGGCAAGCTCGTGCTGTCCTGCGTGCGCGACGTGAGTGAGCGCATGGCCACCGAGGAGATGGTGCGCTACCTCGCCTATCACGACACGCTGACCGGGCTCGCCAATCGCGTGCTCCTCGAGCAGGAGCTCAACACAGCGATCTCGGAAGCCGACCGCCACGGCGACGTGCTCGGCACCCTGTGGATCGACCTCGACCGCTTCAAGCCGGTCAACGACACCTTTGGTCACGCCGTGGGCGACGAGGTGCTGCGCGAGATCGCGGACCGGCTGTCCGGCAGCGTGCGCGACACCGACACCGTGGCCCGCACCGGCGGCGACGAGTTCGTCGTCGTCCTGCCCCGGCTGAACTCCGCGGACGACCTGCAGCGCGTCGCGAACAAGCTCGCTCAGGAGGTCGAGCGGCCCATCGATCTCGGCGGCCGCGAGATCCGGGTGTCGGCAAGCATCGGTCTGGCCATCCACCGTGTGGGCGAGAACGCGGAGTCGCTCATGACCCGCGCCGATCTCGCGATGTACGACGGTCGCCGTTCGGAGAGCCGAGAGGCCGTGCCCTTCACGGGGTAGAGTCCGCTTCGAGCACCCGTCGACCGCCATCAGGCGTACTCTTGGAGCACGATGGATCGCGGCAACTGCAACTCAGGCGAGATGATCGCGGCGCTGTCAGCCGATGAGCGCTCCTCGTTGTTGCGCCGGATAGTCGACTCCACACTCGAGGCGATCGTCGCCCACGAGCCGGACGGGAACCTGATCTACTTCAGCGAAGGCGTGTGTGCGCTGCTCGGCTACACGCGCACCGAGATGGAGTCGCTCGGGCCGTTCGGGTGGATCGGGCCGGAGTCGACCAGTGGTGCCGCCGAGCGGCTTGAGGCGATCCTGCACGGGGGCGAGCTCTCGTTCTCCAGCACCGCGAAGCGTCGCGACGGCTCGATCGTGCCGACCGAGGTCGTCGCAAAGCGCGTCGACACCGTGCTCGGACCGCTGATCGTCGCGACGATCCACGACGTGTCGGAGCGAGACGCCACCCAGCGCGAACTCGCGAGCCTCGCGTTCAAAGACACGCTCACAGGGCTCGCGAACCGCGCCGCCTTCGACGAGCGCCTCGGCAAGGCCATCGCGGACGCCGTGCGCCATGGTGACATGCTCGGCCTCGCCTACATCGACCTCGACCACTTCAAGCCGATCAACGACCGCTTCGGCCACCTGGTCGGCGATCAGGTGCTGATCGAGGTGGGGGCACGCCTGGTCAGCTGCGTGCGCGAGACCGACCTGGTCGCGCGTCTCGGAGGCGACGAGTTCGTGATCATCCTGCCCCGGATGAAGGGCGCCCACGAGTTCGCCCAGATCGCGCACCGGCTGCTCGACACCATCCGCCAACCGATCGATGCGTGCGGGACGCTATGCGACATCGACGCCAGCATCGGCTTCTCGGTCTTCGACGCCGCCCGTGACGACGCGCGCTCGCTGATCGTGAAGGCCGACATGGCGATGTACGCCGCCAAGCGCGACGCCGCGCATCCCTGGCTGCAGTTCGACGCGAACATGGAGTTCGATTCGTGACGCGGCCCAGCGGCCCGTTGGTCCTGACCACGGGCGACGTAGCATCGACGACCCTGGCAGCCAAGGACCCCGAGCTCGGCGCCGTCATCGCCCGCGTCGGGCGCGTCGAGATCCCCCCGGCCGGCGAGCCGTTCGAGGAGCTCGTCGGCTCGATCGTCGCCCAGCAGCTCTCCGACAAGGCCGCGCGCACGATATGGAGCCGGGTCATCGCCGTCGCGCCGCCGACCCCCGAGGCGTTCTCGGCCGCTGACCCCGCGCAGCTGCGCGAAGCGGGGCTCTCGCACGCGAAGATCGACTACGTGCAGGGCATCGCCCGCAGCGTCCTCGCCGGCGACATCGACCTGGACGCGATGGCCGCCAGAGACGACGAGACCGCCATCGCCGAGCTCATCGCGTTGCGCGGGGTGGGGCGTTGGACCGCCGAGATGTTCCTGCTCTTCGCCCTGCGCCGCCCCGACGTGCTGGCGCTCGACGATCTCGGCATCCGAGCGAGCACGGGCCGCATGCTGGGACTCGGCCGCGCCGCCACGCGCGAGGAGCTCGCACGCCGCGGTGAACTGTGGCGGCCTCACCGCAGCGCAGCGAGCCTGTGGCTGTGGGCCGACCAGCCCTAACCCACGCGGCTCGGCGCGACCGGCACCGTGCGCAAGCCGTTCGAGGCAGGGTACACTCCAGCCATGGTCACCCTCACCATCACCGACTCGTTCGTCAGCGCGCTCACCGAGCTCGATGCGAGCGACGCCAAGCGCGTGATCGCGTTTCTCGACAAGCTCGTCCGCGAGCCGAGTGCGCGCGGCCTTCGGCCCGAGATCGTGCACGACGCGGCCGATCGCACGATTCGCTCGTACAAGGTGACGCACGATCTGCGGGCCATCGCCCACATCGAGGGCGATACCGTGCTTCTGCTGTTCGTCGCGCGCCATGACAAGGCCTACGCGTGGGCGCGCGACCGCTGCATCGAGTGCCACCCGGTGACCGGGGAGATCCAAGTCGTGGCCGACCCGTCGCAGGCCGTCTCTCGTCTCGCCGCGGCCCAAGCCGTCAACGACGCTCAGCGGATCGCCGCGAGCGCCGCGCGGATCGACGGCGGGCTGTTCGATGGCGTCACCGACGACGCGCTGCTGTCGGCGGGCGTGCCCGCGTCGTGGCTCGCGACCATCCGGATGGTGCGCACCGACGACATGTTGCTCTCGATCGCCGGCGACCTGCCGGCTGCGGTCGCGGAGCGTCTGATCGACCTGGCGGTCGAGCGCGGTACCGCTGACGCGTCGTCGCGCCAGGCCCTCGAGTCGGGCGCGCAGATCCGTGCCGCCGGTCGCACCTGGCTCTGCGTCTCCTCCGAAGACGTGTGCCACCTGCTTGAGATGACCGACGCCGACCGCGGCCTCGGCGTCTGACGCCGTCGCCTGTTCGCTATACTCTGCGCAGGGGCGTCACGAGGCGCGCGACGAGGGGATGACCATGGCCGACGAGCCGATCAGCCAACCGCAGATGAGCGAGGCCGAGCTGCAGGCGGCGGCAGTGGCCGCGAGCAGCGCCGACTCTCCTGAGTTCGCCGATCCCGCCGTGACGCGCGACGAGCGCCCGAGAAGGACCCTGTGGGGCGTGCTCGCCCTCGTCGCGACGATCGTCATCGTGATTCTGCTGCTTCTGCTGCTGCCCCGTTGTAGCGGCTCCGGCGCGGATTCGAACACCAACAACGACAAGACCATCGTCGCTGTCCCCAAGCTGCCCCCGGTCGAAGGCGCGGTCTCGTTGTGGATCGCGACGGGTTCGGACATCGACCGCGTCTTGGCCGCCGCGGGCGTCGAAGGCGCCTACATCGACCTGGGCCAGGGCCGCTACGTGATCGAGGTGCCGCCCGGCACCGAGAAGCGTGCCGCAGCCAAGCTTGTGAGCCAGGAGGGCGTCTACGATGCCGGCCTGGTCTACGAGTCACCGGTGGGCAAGTAGCCGCACCGGCGCGCCTCACGCCCTCGGATAGCTCCCCAAGACCTTGACCTCGCGCAGCTTCAGGCGCAGGCAGTCCAGCGCCGTGCGGACCGCCTGGTCCTCGAGGTGCCCCTCGATGTCGACGAAGAACATGTAGTCGCCCAGCTGGCGCTTGGTGGGCCGCGACTGGATCTTGGTCAGGTTGATCTCTCCGTACGCGAACTCGGAGAGGATCATGAGCAGCGCGCCCGGCTTGTCAGCCTTGAGGAACAGGGCGAGCGAGGTCTTGTCGT
>CAZCRB010000043.1:0-13066 GCA_964500985.1 uncultured Eubacteriales bacterium | reverse complement strand
CGACCAAGGGCTTCAGAGAGGCCCAGACGATGGGCATGGCGTTCAACAGCATGACGGGCACGCTGCGCATGCTGATCGGACGCGTCGGCACCTCCGCGAACCAGCTCGACGCCGTCTCCGGCGAGATCGCCTCGGCGTCGGCGACCGAGGCCGAGAGCGCGACGCTGCAGGCATCGTCGGTCGCCGAGGCGACTGCGACGATCGAGGAGCTCGACCGTTCGTTCGCCGCCGTGGCCGACGGGGCGCGCCGGGTGCTGGAGATCGCCGAGGACTCGCTCGAGGTGGCCGAGACCGGCCGCGAGACCGTCGAGGGCGGCGTGGCCGTCGTGCAGCGCCTCTCGGAGGGAGCCGACTCGGTGCAGGCGGCTGCCGCGGACCTCGCGAGCGTGGCCGAGGACATCGGCCAGGTGACCTTCGTGATCGGGTCGATCGCCGAGCAGACCAAGATCCTCGCGCTCAACGCCGCCATCGAGGCCGCGCGCGCCGGTGAGGCCGGCAAGGGCTTTGGCGTCGTGGCGACCGAGATCCGCACGCTCGCGGACTCCGTGAGCCGCTCCATCGACCGCATCAGCGACCTGGTGCGCAGCATCCAGGACTCGAGCCGCACCCTGACCCGGACCGCCGAGGCGCAGGCCGAGTTCGGCCACGAGAGCGTCGAGGACAGCATGCGCACGCGCGACGCGTTCGACTCGATCTACGAGCGGATGGACCGCACCGCGGCCGCCGCCCGCGAGATCGCCACGGCCGCCTCGCAGCAGCAGAGCGCCGCCCGCCAGATCGTCGACGTCATGCAGCAGGTGAGCATCAGCGTCAACGGGACCGCCGCGTCCTCGCGCCAGCTCGCCGACTCGGCGTCGGACATCCGCCGGGAGGCATCCTCGCTCTCCGACGGTCTCCGAGGCTTCAAGACCGACTAGCCACCCTCGCTCGCGGGTACCTCCTCACAGACGGAGCGCTGCGGGCCCCGCCGTTCGCACATGCCTACGAGGGGGGTGGCTCCATGTCGGGGAGCACCGAGGCGAGTCCCATCCGGGGACTCTCTCGCCGCGATTTCCTGAAGTACTGCGGCTATTTGGCCGCAGTCATCGGCCTTGACGCTTCTGCCGCCACGCGGGTTGCCGCCGCCATCGAGGCGGCCACCAAGACTCCCGTCGTGGTCTGGTCGCAGTTCCAGGAGTGCACCGGTTGCACGGTGAGCCTGCTGCAGAGCACCGCGCCTACGCCGGCCCAGCTCATCTTGCAGCAGATATCGCTCGCCTATCTCGAGACCGCGATGGCGACCGCGGGCGCGTACAACGAGCAGGGCGAGAACTACGCGGAGCTCAATCTCGCAGAAGCGTTCAAGGTTGGAACGATCTGGGTCGTCGAGGGCTCGATCGCGACCAAGATCCCGTACGCGATGGCGATAGCCGGCCGGACGTCGGAGGAGATCGCCAAGGAGCTCTACCCTCGTGCCAAGGCGACCGTCGCCATCGGCAGCTGTGCCTGCTTTGGCAACATCCAGGCGGCCAAGCCCGACCCGACCGGCTCTCTTGGGCTGCGCGACTACCTGCGCGGCAAGGGCGGCATCCCCGACGCCGAGGTCGTCAACGTCGCGCGCTGTCCGGGCAACGGCGAGGACCTGGTCGCGGTGCTCACCTACATCCTGGTCAACGGCGCGCTGCCCGAGCTCGACGAGCAGGGGCGCCCGCTGTTCCTCTACGGCCAGACCATCCACGACAACTGCCAGCGGCGCGGGCACTACGAGGCCGGCGAGTTCGTCGAGGTCTACGGTGACGAGGGCAGCGCCAAGGGCTGGTGCCTCTTCAAGATCGGCTGCAAGGGGCCGGTCACGCACGCGCCCTGCGCGACCACGCGGTGGAACGGCAAGATCTCGTGGTGCAACGACGCGGGCGGCCCGTGCATGGGCTGCTCGGAAGACAACTTCTGGGACGACTTCCAGCCGTACTCGGCGCCGCCCCCCAACTGGTCGGTCCCCGGCCTGTGGGGCGTGACACCGACCGAGATCGGCGTGGGGCTCGTGGGGGCGACCGCGGTCGGGCTGGGCGTCCACGCCGTCGCCCAGGTGACCACGGGGCGCGCGTTCAAGGGCGGCCCCGTCGTCGATGACGATGCGGCCGACAGCCCTACCGGCGAGGAGAAGGGCGGTGATGCGTGATGGCGCGCCAGAAGGTCGTCATCGACCCGCTCACCCGTATCGAGGGTCACCTGCGCGTCACCGCCGCCGTCGAGAACGGCAAGGTCGTCGACGCGTGGACCACGTGCACCTTGTTCCGCGGCTTCGAGATCATCATGGAGAACCGCAAGCCGGCGGACTGCTGGCAGATGGCGATGCGCATCTGCGGCGTGTGCCCCACCCCGCACGGCGTCAACGCCGCCGTCGCAGCGGAGAAGGCGATGGGCCTGGAGAAGGTCCCCGTCAACGCGGTGTTGATGCGCAACATGCTGCTGGCGGCGATGATGGGTTACGACCACATCCTGTGGTTCTACGTGCTCAACGCGTTCGACTACGTCAACGTGCCCGACGCGCTCAACGCCAAGACGACCGACCCCGAGCTCAAGGCGCTGCAAGACGTCGTGAAGGCCAATGCGACGTCGGGCCTGCCCGGCCTGTTCTCGAACATGTGGTGGGACCACCCGGGCTACCTGCTCACTCCCGAGCAGAACCTCGAGCTGACGTCGCACTACCTTCAGTCGATCCAGGCCCAGCAACGCGCGAACGAGGCCTCTGCGATCCTGTCGGGCAAGTTCCCGCACGTCATGACACTCGCGGCCGGCGGCATGACCGCGCAGCCGACGATCGAGCAGGTCATGTACTACAACGACCTCATGACGCAGGTCAAAGAGTTCAACGACGTCGTCATGTGGAACGACCTGCTCGCCGTCGCGTCGGTCTACGGAGAGCTCGCCACCTTTGGCCAGGGGGTCGGCAACTACCTGACGTGGGGCAACTTCAACGATCCGGAGAAGCAGACGCTCGACTCGCGGCTGTTCCCGGCGGGTGCGATCTTCGACAAGAACCTCTCGGCGGTGATCATGCCGGACCCGACCAAGGTCGCGATGTTCACGAAGAACTCGTGGTTCCCGGACGACGCCGGCGCGGGCAAGCCGCCGATACTCGTGCCGCAGCAGCCGCAGGAGTTCACCCAGCTGCCGCCCATCGAGGGACCCGACTTCCCCGAGGGCAAGTACGACTGGACGCAGAGCGCCAACTACCCCAACCCGTCGGGCACCCCGGTCCCGATGGAGGTCGGTCCGCTCGCCGAGGTGCTGGTCGCCTACTCCAAGGGCGAGGAGAAGACCGTCCGGTACGTGGACGAGGTGCTCGCCGCCATCGGCCAGACCGGCAACCCCTCGGTGCTCATCAGCAATCTCGGACGCGTGGCCGCGCGCGTCATCCACGCGCGCGCCAACACCGACTACGCGCTCGAATGGTCGGCGCAGCTGCTCGCCAACCTCAAGAGCGGCAAGACCGACGTGTACACCGAGCCGCCCAACATGGACGGAGACGGCTCCGGCTGGGGCGCGGAGGACGCGCCGCGCGGCGCGCTCGCCCACTACTGCGAGATGACCGGCGGCATGACGTCGAAGTGGTCGGCGGTCCCGGCGTCGAACTGGAACTTCTCGCCGGCCAACGACGATGGCGCCAAGGGGCCGGTGGAGCAGGCCATCATCGGCACGCCCGTCGAGAACGTGTACCAGCCGCTCGAGATCCTGCGCACGGTCCACACCTTCGATCCTTGAATGGGGTGTGCGGTTCACGTGATTGAACCGGAACACAACCGCGTCCTCGAGTTCAAGATCCGCTAGGGGGTCGCGGCCATGTCGAGTCAACACGGCTTCACCCTCGAGGAACACCCGTTGCCGGCGGTCGTCCTGCACTGGGTGCACCTGGTGAGCTTCCTGCTGCTCGCGTTCACCGGCATCGTGATCCACTACGCGCCCGCCGCGTGGCCGATGAGCACGATCAGGACCATCCACTACGTCAACATGTTCGTGTTCGTCTGCACGACGGTCATCCGCGTGTACTGGGCCTTCTTCGGCGCCGGATCGGCCGGCACCGGGCGCACGGAGCTCGTGCGCGACTACAAGCACTTCACCTTGGGTCCCGGCAGCGGCACGCTGATGGTCGAGTACCTCAAGTACTACCTGTTCATCCGCAAGACGCGCCCGGCGGTCGACAAGTACAACCCGCTGCAGGTGCTCGCGTACGGGTACCTGTTCCCGCTGATGATCCTGGTGATGGCGCTGACGGGCTTCGCGCTCTACCCGCCGACCGCCGGCGCCATGTCGTGGTTCGCGGCGCTGCTCGGGGGCCTCAACGCCGCCCGCCTGGTTCACTTCATCTCGTGCTTCGTGATGCTGTCGCTGCTGCTGGTCCACCTCTACCTGGTCGTGATGGAGGATCCGGTCGAGGCGTACTCGATGCTGCTGCACTACCTGCCCGACGACTACCGCCCGACCTTCGCGCGCGCGGGGGCAAGACCCGATCCCGACGGAGGCCAGAGCTGATGGCACGCGTCTGCGTCATCGGGATCGGCAACACGCTGAAGGCGGATGACGGCGCGGGAGTGGCCGTCGCCGAGGCGCTTGCGTCGCGCGAGCTCGGCCCGGACGTCGAAGTCGTCGTCGGGCATCTGGGCGGCATGCGCCTCGCGCCCCATTTCGTGGGTAGCGAGCGGGTGATCGTCGTCGACGCGATCGACGTGGGTGACGAGCCGGGCTCGGTCTACCGGTTCCGTGCCGAGGAGGGCCTGCCGATGCTGCGCTCGCACACGAGCCACGGCATCAGCGTGCCGGAGCTGCTCACCGCAGCGCGCCTGTCAGGCTCGCGCGCAGAAGTCGTGGTCTACGCGATACAGGTCCACGACGTGCGCCCGCTGTCCGAGGGCCTCTCGGAGGGCGTGGCGCACGCCGTGGACGAAGTCGTGGAGCTCGTGGCTCAGGAAGCGACGAGCCACTCCTCGTCGCGGTCGTCGCGCACGAACCAGTTGAGCACGCCAGAGACGACGCTGATGACGAGCGCGGCCCAGAAGTAGGTCCAGAAGCCGCCGTCGATCGTGACCGACCCGCCGAGCCACGCGAACCAGTTGTCGACGACCCACACCGAGATCCACAAGAGCCCGGCGTTGATCACGAGGTTGAACAGCCCGAGCGTCATCACGATGCACCCGATCGCGCCGATCTTGAAGATCAGGCCCAGCGTCGCGTTCACCAAACCAACCACGAGCGAGGCGATGGCGATCGCGACCCAGGGGTTGCCGGTGACCGTGAAGCCCGGCACCAGCGCGATCGAAGCGGCGACGGCGACCGCGGTCACCAGCCAGCGGATGAGGAACCTCATGCGCCCTCCAAGTCCTTGGTCGTTCCTGACAGCATTAGGGAATATCTCAACAGATAGTTCGGAAGTCTACGACATGGGGGATGGCGACATGCCTGAGAACGAGGCCAGCAAGCCCGCGTCCGGCCAAGAGGAGATCGAGCGCCTCAACGCCGAGCTCGAACGGCTCAGGCGAGAGAACGAGATGCTCGCGCAGCAGGCCGCGGCCCCGGATCCGGCTGTCGTCGCCGCGCATCGCGGGCGCGTCCGCACCGGGTGGGCGCTCGCGCTCGTCGTCGTCGCCGTGGTGGTGCTGGCGCTCGCGATACCGGCCGTGTGGGTCAATCGCGTCTTCCTCGACACCGACAACTGGGTCGCGACCGTGGCCCCGCTCGCCGAGAACCCGGACATCCAGAACGCGGTGGCGAAGTCGGCTTCCGACGCGATCATTGAGCGACTCGATGCGCAGACCCTGATCAAGCAGTACCTGCCCGAGCAGCTCGCGCCGCTCGCGCCGGTCATCGCCAACTCGGTCAACAGCTTCGTGACCGAGCAGTCCTACGCCATCGTGCGTTCGGACCAGTTCGCCAAGCTGTGGGAGGACCTCAACCGCGTCGGCCACAAGGCCCTCATCACGGCGGTCACAGGCCGCGACGGGATCGTCTCGGTCCAGAACGGCACGTTCACGCTCGACGTCGGGCTGCTCGTCGACGAGGTGGTCAACCGTCTCGAGGACCGGGGGCTGGGCTTCTTGTCCAAGCTTCCCACCGGCAACATCAACAAGACCGTCACCCTCTACGAGTCGCCCCTGCTCGCGCAGCTTGGACCGGTGGTCGACGCCATCAGTGCGGCGGCGCTGTGGATCCCGCTCGTCGGGCTCGCGCTGGTGGGCGGGGCGTTCGCGTTGGCGACGGACCGCCGTCGCGTGGCGCTGTGGCTCGGGGTGGGGATCGTCGTGGCCGCGATGCTGCCGCTTCAGTCGATCTACCTCGGGCAGTCCTACGTCGTGCAGCAGGTGCAGGCCAACGGGCCGTTCACCGGCAGCGCCGCACAGGCCGCCTTCGACATCATCTTCCGCGGCCTGGTGCAGGCGGAGCAGGTGTTCACGACGCTCGGCATCGTGATCTGGCTCGGCGCACTGTTCGCCGGCCCGTCGCGTTGGGCCGTGGCCCTGCGCACGGGGATGCAGGGCGGGCTCGCAGGCGCGGCGTCGCACCTCGAATTCGGTCGATTCGGTGACTGGGTCGCGGCACGCGCGTCGGGCCTGCGCTACACCGGCGTCGGGCTCGGAGTAGCGATCCTTCTCGCACTGCCGGCACCGCGTACGATCTCCGAGATCGTCTGGGTCGCGGTCTTCGTGGTGGTCTGGTTCGTCGTGGTCGAGTTCGTGGCGGCGGGCGGCCGTGCGCACGAGCTGGCAGCGCAGGCGGCGGCCACCATCGCCGCACAGGGCGAAGCCGGCAACGCCGAGGAAACCGACGGCGATCGTGCTGCGGAGCCGTCGGACGAGACTGCGGCCCGCGAGGCGGCAGCGGCCGAGCAGGACTCCGCCGACGATAAGGCGGGCGGTTCCGCATAGCACGTGCCCCGGTGCGCGTGTAGGATACTGGCACCTGCTCGCCGGACCTGAGAGGTGCGCGTGACCGAACCCGTCGATATCGAAGAACGCATCGCTGCGCTCGGAGGCGGGCTTCCGTTCGTGCGCCGCCAGAACGGCCTCGACGTCGCGCTGCTCGTGGGAGTCGCCATTCTCGGTACGGCGGCGATCGCCGGGGCGTTCATGGGGTGGCCGCACGCGCTCGTGCAGGTCTCGGTCGTCGGCCTGGTCGCCATCGCGTTCTCCGGCGTCTACCTGCGCATGGTCTCGCGTCCCGACCACGTGCGGGCGCTCCAGTCCGACCGCATGCTCAAGATCGCCAACGAGTCGATCACCTACCTGTCGCGCGGTCTGGACGAGGAGATCGCCGGCGAGGTCTGCCGCATCGTCTTGAGGGAGTCGGAGGCCGCCGCGGTTGCTATCACCGACCGCGACCGCGTGCTCGGGTTCGCGGGCATCGGCGAGGACCACCACCTGGTCGGCGGCCCGATCATCACGCGCGCCACGATGGAGTCGCTCGATACCGACGAGCCGCGGATCCTGTACTCGCGCGAGGAGATCGGTTGCCCGGACGACGAGTGCCGGCTGCGCGCCGCCATCGTGGTGCCGCTCGAGATCCGCGACCAGCCGGTCGGCACGCTCAAGTTCTACTACACGTCGGACCGCTACCTCAACGAGACGCAGTTCGCGATGGCAGAGGGACTCGCGCGCCTGCTCTCGACCCAGCTCGAGCTCTCCGAGCTCGAGCGGCAGACCGAGCTCGCGCGCGAGATGGAGCTCAAGGCCCTGCAAGCGCAGATCAACCCGCACTTCCTCTTCAACACCATCAACACCATCGCCGCGTTCATACGCACCGATCCGAGCGAGGCGCGCCGTCTCCTCAGGCAGTTCGGCACGTTCTATCGCCGGACCCTCGAGCAGCAGGAGGACCTCGTCACCCTCGCCCGCGAGCTCGAGTTCGTCGACACCTACGTCGAGCTCGAGAAGGCGCGGTTCGGTGAGCGCCTCGCCGTGGTCGAGAGTGTCGACGACGAGGCACTCGAGCTGCCGCTGCCCGCATTCATGATCCAGCCGCTCGTCGAGAACGCGATCAACCACGGTATGCCGCACGACGGCGCGCCGCTCACCGTGACGATCTCGGCGACGCTCGAGCCCGACACGCTGTGCGTGACCGTCGCCGACGACGGCGCCGGCATACCGGCCGCCCGCCTGCCCCACGTGCTCGAACCCGGATCGAGCAAGGGGCTCGGTATCGCTTTGCGCAACGTGAGCGACCGTTTGCGCGGCCACTTCGGCCCGGACTCACGTCTTGAGATCGCGAGCGTCGAGGGGCAGGGCACCCAGGTCCACATGATCATCACCCCGCTGCCGAGCGGCACCGACCGAGAGGCCCGGGGCGTGATCGCTTCGTCGTCGGTGGGCGGTTCTGCCGCAAGCTGAGGTCGGCCACGGAGTGCGCGCGTTGCCCCTGCGCCTGCGGGCGGCTATACTGCCGATTTGCGTTCCGGGCGCTGTCATCCCGGAAACGG
The DNA here is from genome assembly GCA_964500985.1 of uncultured Eubacteriales bacterium. Taxonomy (GTDB): domain Bacteria; phylum Actinomycetota; class Coriobacteriia; order Anaerosomatales; family PHET01; genus CAZCRB01. Next base: position 4,620 of record CAZCRB010000043.1, on the reverse strand, counting down.
AGAGCTGCCTGAGCGGTTGAAAGGGCACGACTGGAAATCGTGTGTGCGCCTTGAAAGCGTACCTAGGGTTCGAATCCCTAGCTCTCCGCCAGCGAATTCAACGCCCGTCCCGGTCTCTCCGGGGCGGGCGTTTCGCATCACCGTTGTCCTCGCGCGAGGACCTGCGACCGTTTATGCGCGGGAAAATACTATGTATAGGACAGGGACCGAAATGGGGCCGGAGAGGGCCGGCCCGAGGTGGGGTGGTTGTCATGAGAGATACTCTTCAAGAGCACGTCGAGCGTATGGAGCTTGAGGAGTTCGCGGCCCGGACGTTCGCGGCACTGGGCGTCATGTTCTGGATCACGGTCGCGGGGGCGGCATTGATCACCGGGTCGACGCAGGCGTTCTACGGGTTCGCCTTGGTCGCGCTCGCCGCGACCGGCCTGCTGGTCGTCGGCTGGTTCTTCGAGCGGACCGCCGCGGTCGCCGCGGTGCTTCTCGCGGTGGCGACGGTCGCCTGGGGGATCTCGCTCGCGTGGGAAGCGGGGCTGTGGATCATCGTCGGCGCGACGTTGGTCGTCCCGTTCCTCATCACCGCTGCGCTGTTCCTGGCGGTGCGTCACGAAGAGCGCGTGGTCGAGGACGTCGAGAACGGAATCCCGATCAGGGGGGCGCACGCATAACACGAGTGGTTGCGCCGCCAGAGGGCGGCGGCGCCCCGTGGACGGGACGCCGCCGCTGGCGCGTCAGTCTCGCTGACTCGCGATGAGAGCTTGGACCGCTGCGTAGGAGTACGCGGCGAGCCCCTCACGCGTCTTGTCGATGTTCTTGGTGAACCGCGGGTCGTTGACCCAGATCGCGGCCATGTTGCCAAAGAACTCGAGAGAGCAGTCGTAGAACCACTTGTCGATGTGACGGCGCTTGGCCTCTGCCAGCTCCATCGCCTCGATCGAGTCCGCAGGGACCCCGGCGTCCATCAGGGCCACCAGCGCGAGATCCGTGGCTTGGGCCTCGGCCTTGATCGCCTCCCAGTCCGCCTTGGTGTAGCGCTTGGTGCGCGCCGCGGACTGCTTGTAGGCGTCGGTCTCGCCCCAGCGCTCCTGGACCTCCGCTTCGTACTCCGCGGGGTCGAAGCCGTCGAACAGCTCGCCGAACATCTCGGACGTCTCTTCCGTTGTCATCGTGATACCTCCTTCCAAAGCCGCCAGTGACTTGTCGATCGCCGAGAGCATCGCCGTCGTTCGGCGCACCTTCTCGGCGAGGAGGTTGCGCTGCGCGCGCAGGGCCTGGCCGCGGTCGTAGTCCGGGTCGAGCATGATCCGGCGGATCTCGTCGAGCGGGAAGCCGAGCTCCTTGAACAGCATCACCTGCATCAGCTGCTCGAGGTCGCCGGCCGTGTAGAGCCGGTAGCCTGACTCGCTGCGTTGTGACGGCGAGAGCAGCCCGATGCTGTCGTAGTGGTGCAGTGTGCGCACACTGACCCGTGCTGCCTTCGCTGTCTCGCCGACCGTCCATCCCATGTGCATTCGCACCTCCTGTCGCAGAGCCTAGACCCTCACGTTACGTCAGGGTCAAGAGCAGATTCTGCGCCGAGACGAGAGCAGCGCGAGCCGGGGAGCGCGGTCTAGCTCGGAGACGCGGTCGTGGCGCGCTTCTTCGCGGCGGAGTCCTCCGCGGCGCGTGCCTGCCGGTAGACGCCGGGGATCGTGGGGGCGATGGCCTGCCTGACCATGAACGAGGCGACCGCGGCGATGGCGATGACCGAGATCAGCGAGGGCTCGCCCAGCAGGGCGAGAAAGATCGTGACGCTGAGCGGCGCGACGGTCGCGGCGACCACCATGCCGGAGATGATCGCCATGACGGCGACCCCCTGCGGGATCGACGGCACGGCCAGGTTCAGCGCCAGCCCAAAGCACGTTCCCGCGAAGATGAGCGGGAAGATGGGACCGCCGAAGTACGCGGTCGAGAGGCTCCAGACGCTGAGGACCAGCTTGCCGATGCCGAGCCCCACCAGCACGAGGATGCCGAGACCCGCCGCCTCGGCGATCACCTGAGGCACCTCTTCCTGCCCCGAGAACAGCAGGTAGGGACTCGCGACCGCGGCGACCGCCAGCACGGTCGCCCCCATGGCTCCCGCCAGCCAGGGCTTGTCGCGCAGCGGCTGCAGCTTGACGCGGATCTTGATGAGCCCCGCGCCGTACACGAGTCCGAGCACCCCGGCCGCAGCTCCCAGCGCGAGCGCCCAAGCCAGGTCGGTGAGCGAGTTGCTCGTGTACGAGGGGAACAGCAGCATGGGGGAGAGCTTGCCGCCGCCCAGCGCCGTGTAGACCGCCCAGGAGGTCGCTCCCGCGGCGAGGCCGACAACGAGCGAGGTGCGCTTGATGTTCACGGAGCGCGGGCTGATGAGCTCGATCGCGAGGAGCGCGCCCACCGGCGCCGCGCCGAAGAACGCGGCGAACGCGCCGGCGACACCCGCGTACGTCATGACCTTGACCTGCTCGGGCTTGACGCCAAAACGGTCGGCGATCCACGAGCCGATTCCGCCGTTGACATCGGTCAGTGCCGCCTCCGGGCCGATCGCCGCGCCCGAGAACAGCGACGAGAGCGCGTAGACCGCCCCCGGCAGCAGGTGCCGGTACGCCATCCGTCCCTCGTTGTCGTACTCGGCGGCGGCCGAGCCCATGTCGAACGGCCGCTTGCCGCTCAGCACGACCGCGAGGGTGGCGACGACGGTCATGGCGAACACGACGCCCACGGAGACGGCCCACCCCGGCACGCCCTCCAAGAGCTCGGGCAGGGTGTCCCAGAGGAACGCGATCCCGTAGTGGTCGGCGGCGATGAACAGCCAGGTGGCCACTCCCGTGGCGAGTCCGATCAACAGCGCCAGGGCGATCAGCCGGATCCCCGCTCGCGCCGCCACGCGGGCCTCGATGCCTTCGACGGCTTCGGTGTCGACGCGCTGCTCGTCCACTCGGATCCCCCCGTGATGTGGTTGCGTATGGCCCTAGGATACCTGTTCGGCGAACTGCCCGACCACGAGGAAGTCGGCCACTCGTGCGCAGACGGCGCGGGAAATAGGGAAGAACCTACCAGCACCGAGAGGAGAACCGTTGGAAGACCCGAGACTGCTGCTTGTGACGCTCGCCATCCTCGTGTTCGCGCTGGCGTCGCGCTGGTTCGACGAGCGCTGGTTCAGCATGCCGACCGTGATGCTTGCCGCGGGACTCGCGATAGGCCCGTTGGGGCTCGGCTGGGTCGAGGGGAGTGTGGAGAGCGAGTTCGTGAAGACGGTCGCTGAGGCCACGCTCGCGTTCATGCTCTTCCACGATGCGGTCCGCATCGATCTGCGCGCGCTGCGCCGGGGCTTCGCGGTGCCGGCCCGGCTTCTGGGTATCGGGTTGCCGCTGATGCTGGTCGCGGGAACGGCGGTCGCGTTTGGGCTGCTGGGGCCACAGGTGGGGCTCATCGGCGCGGCGCTTGTGGCCACGATGCTCGCGCCGACCGATGCCGCGTTGGGCGAGGCCGTCGTGTCCGACGAACGCGTTCCGCTGGCGACCCGGCAGGGGCTCAACGTCGAGTCCGGGCTCAACGACGGGCTCTCGGTGCCGGTGTTCCTCGTGCTGTTGGCGGTCGCCGGTGACCCTGCGGGCTGGGAGACCGGGGCGCTCGCCGTCGAGCTGGTCCGGCAGATCGGGTTCGGGCTGCTCGGCGGATTGCTGATCGGTGGGGGAGGCGGCCTGCTGTTCCGGTTCGCCGCCTCGCGCGGGCTGATGCAGGACGCGTGGCGCCGAATCGCGATCGCGGCCATCGCGGTGGGCTGCTTTGTGGCGGCCGCGGCGCTGGGAGGCAGCGGGTTCATCGGCGCCTTCAGCGGCGGCATGCTCTTCGGCTTGGCGTCCGAGGCGCGATCCGTCTCAGACAACTCGCTCACCGGCTACGTCGGCACGGTGCTCGACGCGATGAGCTTCCTGCTTCTGGGAGCGGTGCTCGTGCCGGTCGCGCTCGGGTGGTGGAGCTGGCCGGTGATGGTGTGCGCGGCGCTCAGCCTGGTGCTGGTCCGGCCGGTCACGGTGGCGGCGGCGATGTGGGGGAGCGGGGCCAAGGCGCCCACGGTGGCCTTCATGGGCTGGTTCGGGCCGCGCGGGCTCGCGACCCTCGTGTTCGCCGTGCTGCTCTACGATGCCGGCATCCCCAACGGCGAGCTCATCGCGTCGGTCGCGGTGCTGGGGGTCATGCTGAGCGTGCTCGCCCACGGCTTCAGCGCGCCGCCGCTGGTTGCCCGCTACGCGCGCTGGTGGGAGAGCGTGTCGGTGGAAGGGCGGACCACGATGGAGTCCGCACCGGTCGCCGAGGAGAACACACGTCGCAGAGCGTTGTAGCGCTAGGCGACCTGGATCTCGTCGCGCATCACGACACAGAACGCGTCGACCACTTCCGGGTCGAACTGCTTGCCGGAGTGCTGCTCGATCTCGACTTTGGCCTCCCACGGGGTACGACCCGTGCGGTAGGGGCGGTCGGTGATCATGGCGTCGTAGGCGTCGGCGACGGCGAGGATGCGCGCACCGAGCGGGATGTTGGTGCCCGAGACCGCGTGGTAGCCGGTGCCGTCGAAGTACTCGTGGTGGTAGTGGACGATGG
>CAZCRB010000042.1:10321-14005 GCA_964500985.1 uncultured Eubacteriales bacterium | reverse complement strand
ACGGCCAGCGCTACATCGGCACCGGCATCAAGGGCAAGGACCTGCGCATCGAGGTCCACGGCACCCCGGGCCAGGACATGGCGATGTTCATGGACGGACCGACCGTCGAGGTGTTCGGTAGCGCCCAGGACGGCGTCGGCAACACGATGAACGCCGGCAAGGTCATCGTCCACGGCGACGCTGGCGACGTGCTCGGCTACGGAATGCGTGGCGGCCGCGTCTACATCAAGGGCGACGTCGGCTACCGTGTCGGCATCCACATGAAGGCGTACGAGGACCTGCGCCCCATCATGGTGTGCGGCGGACGCGCGCGCGACTTCTTCGGTGAGTACATGGCCGGCGGGCTGCTCGTCTTGCTCGGGATGAACTCGCGTCTGGAGGGCCCGCTCGTGGGCGGGTACCTGGGGACCGGCATGCACGGCGGCGAGATCTACCTGCGCGGCGAGGTCGAGAGCTGGCAGTGCGGCAAGGAGGTCGGCGTGTTCACCGCCACCGAGGCCGAGATGGCGGCACTCAAGCCGATCCTGGCCGACTACTGCGCGTCGTTCGGGATGGACGTCGACGAGGTGCTCGCCGAGCCGTTCACCAAGCTCGTGCCGGTCAGCCACCGGCCGTACGGGAAGCTGTACACGTACCTGTAGGGTCGCTCGGCGGGCCGCACCACAGACATGCTCAGCATCGAATGGGGCCGCCTTCGGGCGGCCTCGTCCGTACCTGCGACCGTTCACCGAATATCCTGTGATTGCTGTCACAATCTGTATTGACCCCATCGCAGCACGTGAATGAAGATGATGGAGCAGCAGGGGCGCGCGCATTTTGCGCGCGCCCTTATGCGTTTGACGACCTGCAAAGAGGATTCTCACGCCAGTCGGGTCGGAAGCCGGTTTCTCGGGAGGGGGCCGGCGACAGCAGGGGGAACATGAACGGCACATCGCGCGCATCCGCTGGATCGCTCGGCAAGACCGTCACGGCCGTCGTCGCTCTTGGAGTGGCGGGCATCGTCATCTTCGCGTTTGCGAGTGCCACGGCTCTTTCCGGGGGCAGTATGTCCCTCAACAACGGCGCGTCGTACGTGACCACGACCACGGTCACCATCGGGTCGTCGTACGCAGACGCCACCGAGATGCGGCTGATGCCCCCGATCCGCACAGCGGACAGCGGGCCGTTGTGGGTGTCGGCGGTCGCCACGGACGGCACCCTCTGGGCCTGGGGCCAGGGCGCCTCGGGCCAGTGCGGATCGCTGACCGACTCGATGTATCAGGCCAACCCTTACCGGCTGAGCGCCGCGTCCGACTGGACGACCGTCTCGGCGGGCTACGCCGCGGGCTATGCGCTGAAGGCCGACGGCTCGCTGTGGTCCTGGGGCGGGAACTGGTACGGGCAGCTGGGTGCCGGCAATAAGGTGAACACTGCCGCACCGGCACAGGTCCTGCCCGGCTCGACGTGGGTCGCGGTCTCGGCAGGCAGCCAGCACGTCGCGGCGATCAAGTCCGACGGGACACTGTGGGCATGGGGCAACAACGCGAAGGGCCAGATCGGGAGCGGCGCCTCATCCGAGAGCTCGGTGCCGGTGCAGATGACCGCCGGTACGTTCAAGTCGGTCTCCTGCGGGGGCGACAACACCTTCGCGGTTCGCTCGGACGGCGCCTTGTTCGCCTGGGGCGACAACCAGTACGGGCAGCTGGCCAACGGAACCACGGACTACAGCGTGCACTCGTCGCCGAACCAGGTCACGGGGGCAACATTCAACCGGGTCTTTGCGGGCGGTTACGGCACCGTGGCGGCGATGGACGCCGCCGGCGGCGTGTGGATGTGGGGCCGCAACAACGAGGGCGAGTGCGGCACGGGCTCCACGACGCCGGGGTCGGTCGTCAGCGCCACCAAGGTCAACGGGCTTCCGGTGATGGCCGACCTCGACATCGGTACCTATCACACGCTCGCGCGGGCGACCGACGGCAGCGTGTGGGTCTGGGGGTACAACGGCTACTCGCAGCTCGGGCTCGGCGACACCACCATGAGGACGTCACCCGTGGCGCTCATGCCGGGTCGCTCGTTCGACCAGGTCTTGGCCGGTGACATCGTCTCGTTCGTGCGCGTGGGGACCACGCTCATGGCCTGCGGCTATCCGGGCTACCAGCAGTACGGGGACGGCACTGACGTTCAGCGCTCTTCCTTCACGACGATCGGCGCCGGGTGGGAGCCGTACAGCGCCAGCCGTACGGCCCGGCTCGCGGCCTCCGACGGCACGCAGACCGTCAGCGTGATGTATCGCGATGAGGCGGGTGCGGTGGCCGTCCTGACCGACAGCATCTACTACGACGGGACGGCGCCGTCAGGCACCCTGTCGATCAACGGCGGGGAGACGTACACGACGACCGCGACGGTGACGCTGTGCTCGGCGGTCAGCGGCGCGGCCTACATGCGGGTCGACGGGGGCGCCTGGGTGCCGTTCAACTCCACGACGGTGCACACGTTGTCCTCGGCAGATGGCCTCAAGACCGTCTCGGTCGACTACTCTGACGAGGCCTCGAACACGCTCTCACTCACCGGCTCGATCACGCTGGACACGCAAGCGCCCGCCGGCACGATGTCCCTGAATGGCAACGCGGCTTCGACCCGCTTCAGAACGGTGCGAGCGGGTTCCACGTTCACCGATGCGGTCGCGATGCGCATCGGTGGGCTCGCCGACATCGTCAGCGCGTCCCCGGGCGCGAACGGCATGCTCGTGCTGCGCTCTGACGGGACCTTGTGGGGGACGGGATCGAACAGCGCGGGCCAGGTCGGCAACGGGTGGCTCTACGACAACAAGACGGGCCTGTCGCAGACGTACGGCGGCGCCACGTGGCGCAGCGCGAGCATGGGCGGCAACTCCTCGATCGGCGTGCGTACCGACGGGACGCTGTGGACGTGGGGCGACAACTCGTACGGTCAGCTCGGGCAGGGCAACACCGTGATGCGGCCGTCGCCGACACGCGTGGGGGCCGAGTCGACGTGGACGACGGCGGTTGCCGGTTCGAGCAGCGCCTTCGCCCTGAAGAGCGACGGTTCGCTGTGGGGGACGGGATACAACAGCTCCGGGCAGCTCGGCAACAAGAACACGACCGCGCAGTACTCGTTCGTCAGGTGCGGCAGCGCCACCGACTACTTCACCCGGGTGGCGGTGGGCTCGTCGCACGTGCTGGCGCTCAAGGCGGACGGTTCGCTCTGGGCGTGGGGGGACAACGGGTCCGGTCAGTTGGGCGACGGGTCGACGGTCTCGACGTCGACGCCCAAGCTCGTGTCGGCCGGCCCCTGGAGTGCCATCGCGGCCGGCGGCTCGGCGTCCGCGGCGATCAAGCCCAACGGGACCCTGTGGACGTGGGGAAGCCCGTCGGGCCTGGGCGACGGCAGCAGCGTTTCGCGCAAGACGCCGGCGATGGTGGGCTCGGACACGTGGAAGGGGATCTCGAGCAATGCGGGGAGCTCGTCGTTCAACGGCGTCAAGTCCGACGGGACGCTGTGGGCGTGGGGCTCCAACTTCTACGGGCAGCTCGGGGACTATTCCAAGACTGATCGCCCGGTCATGGTGCGCATCGGCACGCGTTCGGACTGGCAGTGGGCGTCGATGGGTCAGGCGAGCGCGGCGGGCAAGACGGCGGACGGCACCTTCTGGGCGTGGGGAATCGGCGGGTATCTCGCGAACGG
>CAZCRB010000042.1:0-10221 GCA_964500985.1 uncultured Eubacteriales bacterium | reverse complement strand
AGACGGCGGACGGCACCTTCTGGGCGTGGGGAATCGGCGGGTATCTCGCGAACGGCACGACCCGCGAGATGCTGCATCCCGCGCCCTCGGACCTGCAGCCCTACGATGCCGCCTACTCTCACCAGCTCTCCTCGGGCGACGGCGCCAAGTCCCTGACGATCGACTACCTCGACGCGGCCGGCAACTCGACGCGCGTTACCGACACGATCCAGCTGGACAGCACGGCCCCCACCGGCACGCTCACCCTGGCCGGCGGTGCCGACTACGTCACGAGTGTGACGGGCATGCCATGGGCGAGCTCCGTGACCTGGGCCGAGTCGATGCGCCTGACCGCGGCGGCGGTCAGCGTCTCTGCTGGTTCGACCCACTCGATGCTGGTCGGTTCGGACACGGTGCTGTGGGGCACGGGCGGCAACCTCAAAGGCCAGCAGGGGAACAACACGTCGGGCGGCACCTACACCAAGCCGTTCGTCACGGGCGGCAGCCGCGGGTGGGCCAAGGTGTGGGCGGGCAACGAGGTCACGCACCTGTTGAAGACGGACGGGACGCTCTACGCCACCGGCCAGAGCCCCTACGGTCTGCTGGGAATCGGCGGGACGTCGCAGGTCAACACTCCCACGCTCGTCGGTACGAACTTCTCCGTCGTCAGTGAGGGCACCCAGATGGTCAGCGCCCTCAAGACGGACGGCTCCTTGTGGGTGTGGGGTCGCAACCAGTATGGAGAGCTCGGGCGTGCCACCGGCGTCACTCAGTCGCTCGTGCCCACGTCGGTCCCGGGGACGTGGATTTCGACCGCGTCCGGCGGGTACCACATGCTCGGCGTCAAGAGCGACGGCACGTTGTGGTCCTGGGGTCGCAACAACACGGGACAGCTCGGCATCGGAACGGCCGACGCGGCGGCGCACCCCACGGTCACCCAGGTCCCCTCGAGCGGCACCGGCTGGTCCGCGGTCGCGGCGGGCACAGACTTCTCGCTCGCGCTGAAGAGCGACGGGTCGCTGTACTCGTGGGGCAACGGGGCCAACATGGCCCTCGGTACCGGCAACACGACCTCGGTGTACACGCCCACGCTGATCGGGACCGGCTTTTCGACGGTATCGGCCGGCGGCGACACCGTGCTCGCGATCAAGTCGGACGGCACGTTGTGGGGATGGGGGAGCAACGGCTACGGGCAGCTCGGCGACGGCACGACGTTCAACCGCCACGTGCCCTCTATCGTCTCGAGCTACACGGACTGGGTGTCGTGCGACCCGGGCCAGACGCACTGCATCGCGGTCCGCTCCGACGGGACGGTGTGGGTCGCGGGCGGCAACACCTCCGGTCAGCTCGGCGACAACTCGATCTCGACCCGCTCCGTCTGGCAGCAGATGGCCCAGGTCGCCTGGACGGGGCCGGCGAGCACCGGCGTGACCACCCCGCCCTACGTGACGGGCGGTCCGGTCACGGTCTGCGCGCAGTTCCGCGACACGGCGGGCAACGTCGTGAATCTCTCGGACTCGGTCGCGTTGGACAACACGCCGCCGAGCACGACGGCCTCCGGTGCGCCCGCGGGGTGGGTGACCGGTCCGGTGTCGGTCTCGTTGGCAGCGACCGACGACTACTCCGGGGTCGCGCTGACCCGCTTCGCCATCAACGGCGCGGCGGCGCAGACGTACACCGGCGCGATACCGGTGACCGCGGAGGGGACGACCACGATCACCTTCCGGTCCACCGACGGCGCCGGCAACCAGGAGACGACCAAGACGGTCCAGGTCCGGCGCGACACCACCGCGCCGGTGACGAGCTCGGACGTGGGCGAAGGCTGGCGCGGCTCGGATCGCGTCACGCTCGCCTCCGCCGATGGCGGCTCCGGGGTTCTCGGCATCAGATACCAGGTGGACTCAGGCGCGGTCGCCACCTACACCGTGCCGTTCTCGGTGCCCGAGGGCACAAGCACACTCCGCTACTGGGCGGTGGACAACGCCGGCAACTCCGAGACGACCGTGACGGTCACGGCGCGCGTCGACCTCGGCATGCCGGCCTCGACGTGCTCGAGCCTGCCGGTCGGCTGGGTCAACGCGCCGGTCAGGGTGACGTTGTCGGGCTCCGACTCCGGGTCGGGCCTGCTCGCGGTGCGCTATCGCCTCGACGGCGTGGTCTCGACCTACACCGCCCCGTTCGACATCTCCGACGGCGACCACACCTTCGAGTACTGGGCGGTGGACAACGCCGGCAACGCCGAGACCGCCCACTCCGCGACCGTCAAGGTCGACTCCGGCCCGCCGGTGACGACGTCGAACATCACGGGCTGGTGGCAGGCGGACAGCGAGGTCACGCTGTACCCGACCGATGCGGGCTCGGGGATCCTCGTCACCTACTACCAGATCGGTGCCGGCGACGTCGCGGTCTACACCGGTCCGTTCGCGCTGCCCGAGGGTGTCTCGACGGTCAAGTACTGGTCGGTGGACAACTCGGGCTATACCGAGGTCATCAACTCCGCGACGGCGATGTTCGACACGTCGATGCCGCAGGTCTCGATAGCCCCGAGCACCGCCGGTGAGCTCTTTGGCTGGTACCCGCACGAGGTGACCGCCACGATCTGTGCATCCGACACGGGCGCCGGCATGGACACCCTCGAGTACCGCATCAACGGTGGCCCGGTGCAGGCCTATACCGAACCGCTCCCGTTCGGCAACGGGGTGTGGAGCCTCCAGGTCTTCGCGCGCGACAAGTCGGGCAAGACGACGGTGCTCTCCGACGGCTACCAGATCGACACCGTCGCCCCTGTCACGACAGCGACCGTCCCGACCGGGTGGAAGCCGGCACGGACCGTGACGCTGGCGGCCGCCGATGGCGGCGGCTCAGGGGTCGCCCACACGTACTACCGCCTCAACGGTGGCGAGGCGACCGCGTACGCGGGGCCGTTCTCGGTGCCGGAGGGCGAGACCGCGATCGAGTACTGGTCCGAGGACGCGGTCGGCCACGTGGAGGCCGCCCGGACCGCGACCGCGCAAGTCGACTTGGAGCCGCCGGCGACGACCGCGAGCGGCTTCACGCCGGGCGCGTGGTCGACGGTGCCGGTGAGCGTCACGTTGGTCGCCCACGATGACGCCCCCGGCATCGACCACGTGGGCTACGTCGTCGACGGCGGCACGCTGCAGTCCTACGTCGCGCCGATCCTCTTCGACGTCGACGGCGTCCACACGCTGGAGTTCGCCGCGGTGGACAGGGCCGGGCGCAAGGAGGAGACCCAGACCGTCCAGATCAAGCTCGACTTCTCGGCCCCGGTCACCGTCGACGACGCCGACGCGGGCTGGCACGGCGATGCGAGGACCGTGACGCTGACGTCCTCGGACGCCGGCTCAGGCGTGAGCTGGACGCAGTACCGCATCAACGGCGGGAGCTTCCAGCCCTACCTCGGTCCGATCGCGGTGGCGGCCGAGGGCGACACCCTGATCGAGTACCGCTCGGCCGACCTGGCCGGCAACGTCGCGGCGCTCGGGAGCGCACACGTCAAGTACGATGCGACGGCTCCCGTGACCACCGCCTCCGGCGTGCCGAGCGGGGCGTCGCACGCACCGGCCGACGTGGTGCTGTCGGCCAGCGACGCCCTGAGCGGCGTGGGGGCCACGTGGTACCGCATCGCCGGAGGGCCGGCCCTGCCCTACGTCGCGCCCATCCACGTCGCCGAGATCGGCACCACCAGGATCGACTACTGGTCGGTCGACGCCGCAGGCAACGTCGAGTCCGAGAAGTCGGCCACGGTGACCATCGACTTCGGCATGCTCGAGCTTGCCGGGGGAACCGGATGGAGCCGCAGCGCCGACGTCACGGCGTCGACGTACGCGCCGACCGCGGTGCAGATGCGCACGTACAGCCCGTGGAACAGTCTGTCCGCAGGTGAGGACGTCTCGCTCGTCAGCGACGGGCGTCTCAACGCCAAGGGCTTTGGCGCGAACAGCTCGGGGGAGCTCGAGTACGCCATGCAGAGCCCGTATCCCGACAGCGCCAATCCGGTCCGCGTGGGACCGATGGGAGCGATCAGCTCAGTCTCCGCCGGATCGGGTTTCGTGGCCGCTGTCGGCACCGACGGCAATCTCTACACGTGGGGAGCGAACGACCACGGGCAGCTGGCCCGCGGAGCATCGGGGAGCCCCGAGCGGGGCTGGGGCTACGTCGGGATGCAGGTGTGGGGCGTGCCGTGGACGCAGGCCTCCGCCGGCCACGACCACCTGCTCGCGATCATGGCCAACGGCGAACTGTGGGGCGCGGGGTCCAACGCGTTCGGTCAGCTCGGCCGTGAAGGCGGGGACACGAGCTACATCACGAGGATCTCGTCCGGCTGGCGCAGCGTGACCGCCGGTTCGTACCATTCCGTGGCGATCCGCAACGACGGGACGCTGTGGGCATGGGGAAGCAACGGACACGGCCAGCTGGGGCTCGGATCGACCGAGGGTACTTCGGTGCCGGTGCAAGTCGGCTCCGATAACGATTGGCTGGCGGCGAGCGCGGGCGCGGACTACACGCTGGCGCTCAAGAGCGACGGCTCGTTGTGGGCCTGGGGACTCAACGACGCCGGTCAGCTCGGCTGCGCAGCCGGGCCCGACCGCCTGACTCCCGCACGCGTGGGCTTCGCGACGTACCGGTCGGCCAGTGCGGGGTCGCGATTCGCGCTTGCGATCGCAACCGATGGTTCGCTGTGGTCGTGGGGCGACAACACCTCGGGCCAGCTCGGCATCGGCTCCAACGATCCGGTGACCGCTCCCACGCAGGTGGGCACGTCCACCGAGTGGGAGATGGTCGACGCGGGCAGCGACCATGCGATCGGCGCACTGCGGGATGCGACGTTGTTCACGTGGGGCGCCAACGACCGCGGTCAGCTCGGCAACGGCACCACCACTCCCGTCAACGTCCCGACCGAGATCATGCACGTCGACTGGCAGCCCTTCGCGGCCGAGACGGTGATCCACCTCGGGGACCTGCCGCTCTACGCCAGCTCTCCGGGGCCGGTGTACGTCGAGTACAAGGATGCGTCGGACAACGTCGTGTTCCTCTCAGACACCATCGGTTTCGACTTCCAGCTGCCCCAGATCGGGCTGAACTCCCCGGCGATACCTGACGGGTCGTGGTTCAACGCGCCGCAGACCTACTCGTACTACTCCGGGGAGTCGGCGGCGGAGTCCGGGATCGCGGCGGCGTACTACGGAGTGAACGGTGCCGCGGTCACGCCGATACCCTACGCCGGGACCATCACGGTCGCCGATGAGGGCGTCAACACGCTTCGGATGGCCGTCATCGATGTCGCGGGCAACCGCAGCGACCTGTTCAGCTACTACTACAGCCTCAATCCCAACTACTGGCGGTACGGCCAGTCGACCGCGACGATCAGGATCGACTACACGCCACCGACGACCAAGAGCGATGCGAACGTGTCCGGCTGGCAGAATCGAGCCGTCTGGCGCCTGAACGCCACCGATGCCCTCTCGGGCATCGCCGGGACCGTGGCGGCGGTCGACGGCGCGGCGCTCGACACCTACACCGGACCGATCACGCTTGCCGAGGGCATCCATACGCTCGAGTACCGCTCCAGCGACCGCGCCGGGAACACGGAGCCGACGCGGTCCGAGACCGTCCGCGTCGACCTCACCGACCCCGTCTCGGCGGCGTCGGGGGTGCCGGCGGGCTGGACCGGGTCCGACGTCGTGGTGTCCCTTTCCGGCACCGATTCCGCCGCCGGGCTCGACGGCGTGCGCTACCGCATCGACGGAGGCGCGGTCGAGACGTACACCGCCGCGATCGCGATGCCAGAGGGCGAGCACGTCCTCGAGCGGGCAGCGGTCGACGCTGCCGGCAACGTCGAGGACTGGCAGCCGCTCGTGGTGCGCGTCGACAAGACGGCGCCGGAGACGGTCGCCGGCTACGCGGGGCAGTGGAGCCCGGGACCGGTGACGGTTCCCTTCACGGCCACCGACGAGCTCAGCGGTGTCGCCAGCACGCGCTACCGCGTCAACGGCGGCGCCGAGACTGTGGGTTCGTCGGTCACCGTCGCCAGCGAAGGCGTCACCGACGTGGAGTACTGGTCGGTCGATGAGTGCGGCAACGCCGAGCAGCCGCACCTGGTGCAGGTGCGCATCGACAAGACCGCGCCGGCCACCACGATCACCGGGGTGCCGTCGGCGGTCGCCACGGCCGAGGTGGGCGTGACGTTGGCCGCCGATGACGCGGCATCCGGCGTGCGTACCACGTACTACCGCCTCGACGGGGGTACCACCAAGGTCTACGTCGCCGGCCAGAGCCGCATCCTGGTGGCCAAAGAGGGCACGACCACGGTCGAGTACTGGTCGGTGGACGGCGTGGGCAACACCGAGGCCGTCACCTCGGCTCTCGTCCGTATCGACTACGAGGACTTCCTGGACGCGGGAACCAAGAACCCGTCCTGTCTCGGGTGCCACAGCGCACCCACGGGGCCGCGCCGCGTGCGGATGGACTTCCGTGCCGGGACGGTCGATCGTGCCCAGGCATGCCCCAAGTGCCATCCGGCCGGGCTCGTCGGCACGCATCCGTATCACAACGGCGGCGGCAACTGCGGCGCCGTCTGTCACCCCGGATGGGGCGCCTCGTTGGCGAGTGCGATCCCGGGCGTCTCGACGAGTTATGGCGCGTTCGCCGCGGCGAGCTCCAAAGACGTCGGCTCGGAGGTCCTGCACTCGATCCACTCGCAGCCTCGCTGGGCGGCCACGGCCGACGCCGCGTTCAGCCGGTGTGCGAGCTGCCACGCCGCCGCCGCGTGCTCGGCGTGTCACGACGCGTCGAGCAAGCCGGTCGAGCCGCGCCATGCGGTGCACAGCGCCAGCGGCGACTCGTTCTATCCCGCGCAGCCCGCGTGGAACGGCACCGTCTCGCCGGGCGTCGCCTTTGGTGACCAGACCCAGCTGACGGCCACGACCGTCACGCAGCAGTGCACGACGGCGCAGTGCCACAACACCGACTCCCTGCGCGCGACCGACCCGGTCCGTCGCGAGGACTTCTCGCATGCGGCGGACCCGGCGGCGGGCATTGCCGAGAACGTCGTCACCAAGACCGGAACGTGGAAGGACAAGTACCTCGCTTCCGAGACCGGCGGCCGGGCGAGCCTGTCGACGCAGGCCAACGCGACCCACGTCATCTCGTTCGTGGGGCAGAAGGTCGCCTTCATCGGCGAGACCGGCAACAACTACGGCAAGGCCGACATCTACATCGATGACGTCTTCAAAGCGACGGTCGACGAGTACTCGGCGACGACCAAGTACCAGGTCCAGCTCTTCGAGAGCGAGGTGCTGACGCCCGGTACCCACTCGATCAAGGTGCGCGTCCGCGGCGACCGCAACGCCGCGTCGCGCGGCTCGCAGGTCATCGTCGATGCCTACAAGGTGTGGACGAGCATGCCGGGCACGGTGGCTCCCTTCTGCACGCAGTGCCACGCCGACCGCGTGGCGGACCACGGGTACGCCGACTACGACCACGTGGCGGACCTCGGGGCGACCGTCGAGCCGCGCTCGGGTGCGACGTGCGTGTCGTGCCACAGCATGGATCTTCTGACCGAGCACGAGCGGGTCGGCTCCTCGTCCAAGGACCGCCGCTGCGCAAACTGTCACGCCGCTCCGCGCCAGACCTTCACGACGTGGGCGCAGGGATGCGTCCAGGCGGGGTGCCACTCACCGGGGACCGTCGAGGAGCAGCACGCCCAGATCGACCCCCGTCACACCGAGAAGGCCGCCGACGTCGTCGACTGTGCCCGCAACTGCCACAAGCAGGACCTGCCGGCCGAGCACGCTCGCGCAGAGCACGCCGATCCGGTCACGTGTGTCGAGTGCCACGGCTCTGCCGCCTTTGACGCGCTGCGTTCGGGCGGCTGGGACAAGCGCTGCACCGCGTGTCACGCCGTCGCCCACGTCGCCGCGGGCACGACCGGCAACACGCTGTGCCTCGACTGCCACGGCGCGAGCCCGGCGGCCATCACGGCCTCCTCGGGTTCTGCCGCCTACGGCGCGACCGGCGGCGATCACGCGACCGGGTTCGCCGCAACGGCCCACGGGCCGGCGCGGGTGGTCGCCGGCAACAACGACGGGGTCCAGACGGGCGCCTCGTGCGAGGTGTGCCACGACAAGCGCGACGCGAGCGGCGTTCAGGGGATCACGGCGTTTCGAACGGCAGGGGACGCGCGCGCCGGTTCCTCGCTCTGCTTCTCGTGCCACAGCGCGAGCGGGGAGGAGACGAGAAGCCCCGGGGTCCGTCCGTACACCTGGAACGGACGTGACGTGGAGTCCGAGTTCTCGCGGGCCAGCTCGCACGAGGGTGTCGCGTGCGCGAGCTGTCACAACACGCACGTCGTCGGCACGGGCGCCTCGTCCGCATGGGACCTGACGCGCGTCTCGGACCCGCGCAACACCAAACAACCGTTCACGGGCACGAGCACCTCGTTCTGTCTCACCTGCCACTCCGGCAGCGAGATACGGCCGACCTGGACCGCCGGCTCGGTCGTGCCCTACGCGGTCGACTTCCCGGCGGCGGCTTCTGCCGCGCTGTTCACGGGATGGGCCAAGGACGCGCCGGGGGTCGACTTCGTCGGCTCGGGTCACTTCACCACCACCGGCACCAAGGCGCTGTGCGAGAACTGCCACGACCCGCACGGCTCGGAGCGTTCGAGCCTGCTGGCGTGGACGCGACCGTCGGGCTTCACCGGCGGCACGGCCGGCCAGCGGGACAACACCTCGCTCGCGGCACACGAGGAGCGGCTGTGCCTGCAGTGCCACGGCGACGGAGCCACCGGGTTCAATGCCCCGGGAGCGCAGATCGTCACGCAGACCGTGGACTCCCTGTACGGTCACGATACGGGCGCCAGCGCAAGCCACAGCGACACGGAGTCGGTCGTCCAGATCGCGGCACGCCGTCACGTCGAGTGCGTGGACTGCCACGATGCGCACGCTGCACGGCCCGGTCTCCACGTAGCCGGCACGAGCGAGGCGGCGCCGGCCCTGCGCGGAGCGGTGGGCGTCGAGCCGGCGTGGAGCGGCGGAGCGTGGACGACGGCCGACTCCTACGGTGTGCGCCGCATCACGGGCGCGGCCGGGGACGCCGAGGCGTTCGTGTGTCTGAAGTGTCACACGGCGGCGGCCGGCCGTCCGGCCACGGTCACGCGCTCCAACGGCACGACCTACACCTCGACCGATCTGGCGACGGAGTTCAATCCGGCCAACCCGAGCTACCACAACGTGTTCGGTCTGCCCACGGGCATGCGGCAGAGCTTCAACATCGCGGGGCTCTCGTTCACGTGGTACATCAACAACGCCGACGCGATGTTCCGGCCCGGCTGGGACCAGAACTCGCCCGTGGCGTGTTCCGACTGCCATACCGGTGGAGCAGGGGCGGCAGGACCGCACGGTTCGTCGGTCAAGTGGTCGATCGACCCGGCCTACCCGGGTGACTACGAGAAGGCGGGCATGGATCTGACCTCCCCGGACTTCGTGAGCGAGAAGATCATCTGCCTGAAGTGCCACGACTTCACCAAGGGCATGAACAACGTCCATACCGCGACGTCGATGTGGGGCGGGACGACGGGGGTCCACTCTCGTCAGCACGATCGCGACGTCAGCTGCGTGAGCTGTCACGTCCGCGTGCCGCACGGGTGGAAGCGGCCGCGAATGCTCGGCTACACGACCGACCCCGAGCCCTATCGTGCCGGCGTCTGGGCCGATGGCGTGCCGGACTACTCCAACACCTGGAAGTACCGGGGCGTCAACGCGGTGCGTGCACGCACGAACAGCCAGCATTCGTGGAACTTCCAAGACTGCCAGGCGAACTGCACCAGCATGCACTACAACCCGGGCGTCACCGGACCGTACCTGCCCTAGGGTCGGTGCCAGGAGGGTGACGGGGCGAGCGCCCCGTCACCCTCAGTCCTCGGCGGAGCCTCGTCTCAGGGTCGCCGGGTCATCCATTGGGATGAAATCGAAACACCGCTGAAACATAGTGACCCGTATTCTGCGGTACAAGACGTTGGAACGTCAGACCGACACGACTTTCACCGTGTCTGGAAAGGGAGGTTGCGCATGGCAGTTGCGTTCGATAAGGACTACGTCCTCAAGACGGTTGAGGAGCGCGACGTCAAGTTCGTCCGCTTCTGGTTCACGGACGTCCTCGGCGTGCTCAAGTCGTTCGCCGTCACCGACAGCGAGCTCGAAGGCGCGTTCGACGAGGGCATGG